>NZ_VUOJ01000003.1:0-224969 GCF_015390265.1 Paracoccus sp. NBH48
CGCGCTGGCCAAGGCCGCCACGATCCCGCGGCGCTGATGACCGCCCATGCGGCGCAGCGCGCATTTCCTGCGCGCGCGGGGCCGGTTCGCGACAACCGCCTGTCGCTGAAAAGGCCCGGCGCTGGAGGCGAGCCTGATCGAGGGGCATCCCTATCATCCCGGCTTCAAGACCCGCGCCGGGTTTTCGGACGCGACAATGCGCCTTCGGCCCCGAAGGCGGCAGGACCATCGTGCCGGTCTGGCTGTCGGTCGACCCGCAATCGTGACGCGTGCAGGAACGGACCCGCGCAGGGCTGGGCGCCGCCGGGGGCCATCCCGGTCCATCGTGGCAGTGGCGGTGCCTGCAACGTGACCCGGCGGTGCAGGCGCTGATGGCGCGCGGGCCTTGCATGCGCTGCCGGCGGAGGGGCCGGATGCAGGCCACGGCGTCGCTGCGCACATTGGCCGCCTGCGACGGGGGCGATCACCTGAAGCTATCGCTTGGCGTGGGGGTGACTCCTCGGTCCGCGACCTGGTGCGTGGTCGGTGGCGGTAGCGCCGGCCATCTCGGACTGGCTGGGGCGCGTGGTGGCGTCCGATCGGCACCTGGCCGGGCTGACGATCCTGCCGGAACATGGCGCGGCCATCGTCGCACGCGAGCTGCTGGGCGGCAGGCTGGCCGCGATCCGGCGCAGCCCCCCGCCCCCAGGTGCCATGCCCCTGTCCGCCCCTGTCGCTGACACAGCCGGACGGGCGCGCACTGATAGCCCCTGGCTGGCCGCGCATGGCACCCACGCCTGGACCGCGCGGCTGTTGACGATCCTGCAACCCGTCTGGCGCATGATGACCCATCACGGGATCGCGCTGAGGCGCATGGCCAGAACCTGCTGATCACTCATGACGGCGGCTGGCCGACCGGGCTGGTGGCCCGCGATTTCAGCGAAAGCCTGGAATACCTGCCGGACCGGCTGAGCCTGCCCGCCCCGGACCTTGCGGCCATCGAACCGGCGATGGCGGGGGCACCGGACGGCACCTATCACCGCATGGGCCGGGCCACCGACCTGCGCGATCTGGTGGCCGACTGTCTGGTTACCCACGTGCTGTCGGATCTGGCGGATCTGCTGCACCGCACCGGCCATCTGCCGAAGCGATCTTCTGGCGGCTGGCCCGCGCCGCCCTGCCCCATGCCCCCAGCCTGCGCACCGACGCCGCGACGGTTCCGGCGGAAAGCCTGGCCCGCGGGGCTGCTGGGCCGCACCGAAACCCACGCTGCGCCGAATCCGCTGAAGGAGCCCGCCATGACCTGCCTGTTCCACCTGAACGACACGCTGATCGATCCGTTCGGCCCGGACGCCCCCGACCTGCTGGCCGGCCGCGACCCCGACCGCACGCGCATCGCACTGTTGATGACTGACCGCGCCGCCTGCCTGACGCAGATCCTGCGCCTGCGGGATGCGGGCGCGTCCTGTCATCCGATCCACCGGAAACGCCACCCGATCAGGCGCGCGATCTGGCAAGGCGGGCGGGCTGCGACCTGATGATGACCGATGAGGGTCTGCAGGGGTTGGGACAGGACGCGCCGCATGCGCCGGGTGGGGTGCTGATCCAGACCAGTTCGGGCACCACCGGCGCACCCAAGATCATCGCCCGCAGCTGGGCCGCCATCCAGACAGAGATCGACGCCTATCTGTACGCCTTTCCGCAGGCGGCCGGGATGACGCCGGTGATCGCGGCCCCGATCACCCATTCCTATGGCCTGATCGCCGGGGTGCTGGTCGGACAGGCGCGGGGACATGCTCCGGTGGTGCTGGACCACGCCAACCCGCGCGCCATCCTGCGCCAGCTGGCCCCAGTTCCGCGATCCGCTGATCTATGCCGCACCGCCGCTGCTGCATGTGCTGGCGCGGTTGGCCGGGGCGCAGGAACTGCACGCGGTGATGTCGTCGGGACGGTGCTGCGCAGCCGTGGTTCGACGCGATCCGCGGAGCGGCGCGCCACTTGTTTCAGCAGTACGGCTGTTCCGAGGCGGGATGCCTGGCCATCGCCCAGAACCCCGACCGGCCCGAGGATATGGGCCTGCCCCTGCCGCATGTCCGCCTTCAGGCTGGGCGGGACGCACCCGGCCCCGTCTCCGTCCATGCCGCAGGCGCAACGGTGCAGACCGGCGATCTGGGCGTGATCGACGCCCGCGGCCACCTGATCTTTGCCGGGCGCCAGGCCGAGGTGATCGATGTCGCGGGCCTGAACGTCTATCCCGCCCAGATCGAGGCCGCGGCCCTGAGCCTGCCGGGCATCACCGACGCGGTGGCATTCGCCGTCCCGGACCCTGTCGCGCATCAGCGCCCGGCACTTGCCTATTCCGGCGACATCGCCGAGGCGCGGCTGGACGCCCATCTGGCGGCCCTGCTGTCGCCGCGCCAGCGGCCGGTGCGTCTGGTCCGCCTGCCCGCCCTGCCGCGTGGCGCGAACGGCAAAATCGCCCGCCGCGCCCTTGCCGAAACCCTGTCGGAGGCCCCCGCATGACCGATTCCCGCCCCATCCCCGCCCCGCAGGACATGCAGGACCGCATCCGCGCGATCCTGGCCGGTCCTATGGCCTGCCCGCGCATGGGCGGCCTTTGGTCCCGACGCGCGTCTTGGCCATGACCTGGGCCTGGATTCGGTCGCCCTGATGACGCTGATGCTGCACCTGGACGAGGCGGGCATCACCATGGCCGAGGATACGTTCGACCGCGCCCCCGGAATGACCGTGCAGGCGCTGTCGATGGCGCTGGCGGGCGTGACCCCCGCACCCGATGAACCTGTCGACATCAAGGTCCATTGCGTCGTCAGCTGCCTGTGTCAGGCGTTGAAGGACCACGGCGGGATCGACCACCGCCCGCTGTATCTGGGACTGTGGGACGGGCAGGTGATCGTCGACGACAGGATGCGCCTGTCCTATCACGCGCCGGGGATCGATCACGGCTTCTATCTGCATTGGGCGGCGCGCCTGTTCGGACTGCAGGTGACGCGCTGGCATGAGGATGCCGCGCCGGGCGCACGGAACCTGGACCGCCTGCACGCCCTGCTGGCCGATTGGCGGCCCGGCCGTTATGTCATGCCGATGGTCGACATGGCACTGCTGCCCGCAACGCGACAACAAGTTCGCCCAGGCCAGCTTTCCCCACTACGCCCTGCTGGAGCCCACGGCGGACCCCGACACCTGGCTGATGCGCGACCCGGATTTCCGGTGGGAGGGGCCGCTGCCCGCCCGCGACCTGCGGGCGGCATTCCTGGCACCCACCGTGGCCGGGGGCTTCGCCTTCGACTATGCGGGCGCGCATCCCGCGGACGACGCGACCATCGCCGCGATGCACCACGCGACCTTCGACGCGCAGGCCGTGCCGCTGATCGACGCAATCCGCCGCATCGTGCAGGCCCATGTCGCCGACCTGCCGCGCGCCGACCTGGAACCCGCGCTGCGCGAGTTGCCGGTCATCGCGATCCGCAAATACGCCTATGAGCACGCGCTGGCGATCTTCGGCGACATCGAGGGCGCCGATCACGACGCGTTCGAGGAATGCTGCGACCGGATCGCGGCGCTGCATGGCGGGCTGAACGCGGCCCATCTGCGCGCGGTGGCCTTTGCCCCGCGGCGGTGACGGCGACGATCTGCTGCAGGTGCTGGCCGATCTGGACCGGCTGACCCTGCTGGAACGGGGCATCAAGGCCACCGTGGGCCAGTGGTTCGACCGCTGGCAGGGGGCGCGCGCATGAGGATCAATGCCTGTTCCGTGGCCTTCCGCCACCTGGACGTGACCGCCCGCGACCTGGCCCGCTATGTCGCCCGCGAAGGGTTCGACGGGCTGGAGATCTGGGCCCCGCATGCCCGCACGTTGGCCGTCGAATGGCGTGAGCTGCCGCAGCGTCCTCCGGTGCGATGCTGGCGGGCTATCTGCCCCTGGGCACTGCCGGTTTCAGCCGCGCCGACGCGGCCGACCTGCTGGACCTGACCCGGACCTGGGGCGCGCCACGGCTGCGGCTGTTCGCGGGGGGCGTGGGGCGCGATCAGGCGGGGGCGGACCAGCGCCGCGCGATCCTGCGCGACCTGGGCACGATGGCCGACATGGCCCATGACCGCGGCCTGCGCATCGCGGTCGAGACGCATCCGCAGACCCTGGCCGACAGCCTGCCCGCGACCTTGGACCTGCTGGATGCGCTGGACCATCCCGCGGTCGGCGTGAACTTCGACGTGCTGCATGTGTGGGAGTCGGGCGCCGACCCCGTATCTGCATTCGCCGCACTGCGTGAACATGTCGATCACCTGCACCTGAAATCCGTGACCGCGCGCGACCGCCTGTCGGTCTTTCACCCGGACAACGTCCACGATCCGCGCGGCAGCCGTGACGGCATGTGCCCGCTGCTGACTGGTGCCGTCGATTATGCGGCGTTCCTGCGCGTGGTGCCGGCGGGGATGGGTGCGTCGCTGGAATGGTTCGGCTCAAAGCCCGCGGCGACCATGGCGGCCGATCTGCGCGCGTTGCGGCGGGACCTGCTGGACCGCGCGGCGTGAGGGGACGCGGAATCCACCTCCGCCCCCCTTTTCATCCCCCGGTCATATCCCTATGCTTGCCGCCAAGAAAAGGTAGGGTGACGTCATGGCGCGATCGGGACTGGATTACGGCGGAATGATGCATCGCGCGATGCAGGGGCTGATCGCCGAGGTGCTGCGCCAGGTCGCCCGCGACGGTCTGCCCGGAGAGCATCATTTCTTCATCACCTTTGACACGCGCGACGACGGTGTCGAGATGGCGGACTGGCTGCGCGAACGCTATCCCGAAGAGATGACCATCGTCATCCAGCACTGGTTCGACAACCTGACGATCCAGCCTGACCCATTTCAACCATCACGCTGAACTTCGGCAACCAGCCGGAGCTGCTGAAGATCCCGTTCGATGCGCTTGCGCACCTTCGTGGACCCGTCCCGTCGAATTCGGCCTGCGCTTCGAGACGCAGGACAGCGACGACGACGAGGATGAGGACGCCGAGGCCGACGCCGAATACCAACTGGACGCCGAGGATGACGGCGACGACACGCCCCCGTCGGGCGGCGCCGATGTCGTGCGCCTGGACCGCTGGCGGAAATAGCGCCATGACCATGCGCGGCCTGTCGGCCTTTCCGATCACGCCGACCGACGCCGCGGGCCGTCCCCTGCCCGCCGACCTGCGCCGCCTGATCCTGCGCCTTGCGCGGGCGGGCGTGGACAGCATCGGCGTGCTGGGATCGAACGGGCGGCTATGCCTATCTGGAGGCCGACCAGCGCCGGAAGGTGCTGGAGACCGCGCTGGACGCCGCCGGCGGCAGGGTGCCGGTGATCGCGGGCGTGGGCGCGCTGCGCAGCGACACCTCGGCCGCGCTGGCGCGTCATGCGGCAGATGCGGGGGGCGACGGGCCTGCTGTTGGCGCCGATGTCCTACACCCCCCCTGACCGAGGATGAGGTCTTTGGGCATTTCGAAACCGTCGCAGGGGCGTCGGACCTGCCGATCTGCATCTACAACAATCCATCGACCACGCATTTCACCTTTTCGCCCGCGCTGATCGCCCGGCTGGCGTCGCTGCCGACCGTCACGGCAGTCAAGATGCCGCTGCCCGCGGGCGGGGACTTCGCAGGCCAGATCGCGGCCCTGCGCGCCGATCTACCGCCCGATTTTGCCATCGGCCTACAGCGGCGACTGGGGCTGTCCCGACGCGCCTTCTGAACCATGCCGACGGCTGGTTCCAGCGTGGCGGCAGGCCTGTGGCCCGACCAGACGCTGACCCTGGCCTGCGCCCGCCCGTGCGGGCGACCGGCCCGAAACGGCCCGCTGGCAGGCCCGGTTCCAGCCGATGTGGGACCTGTTCCAGGCCCATGGCAGCTTGCGGGTCGTTCATGCCTGCGCCCGGCTGATGGACCTGACCGACGCGCAGCCGCCCCGACCGATCCTGCCCCTGCCCGACGCATTGACCCCGTGCCTGCGCGCGGCGATGCATGCGCTGGACGACTGAGCGCGCTGTTTGCGCCAGCATACCGTTGCATACGAATTGCGCCCGATGGCCCGGACCGCTACAAACCCGCCACGAAACCGTGAGGGAGCGACCCGATGACCAAGACCCGCACCGAAACCGACAGCTTCGGCCCGCTGGAGGTTGACGCCTCGAAATACTGGGGCGCGCAGACGCAGCGTTCGATCATCAACTTCCCCGATTGGCTGGGAACGCCAGCCGGTGCCGATCATCGCGCCCTGGGCGCGATCAAGCTGGCCGCCGCGCGGGTGAACCGCGCCTCGGGCGACCTGCCCGCCGATCTGGCCGATGCGATGGAGCAGGCCGCGACCGAGGTGTTCCAGGGCAAGTTCGACGACAACTTCCCGCTGGTCCGTCTGGCAGACCGGGTCCGGCACCCAGTCGAACATGAACGCCAACGAGGTGATCTCGAACCGCGCGATCGAGATTATGGGCGGAGAGATGGGGTCCAAGAAACCCGTCCACCCGAACGACCATTGCAACATGGGCCAGTCGTCGAACGACACCTTTCCGACCGCGATGCATGTGGGCATCGCCATGCTGGCGCGCGACACGCTGCTGCCGGGTCTGGAGAAGCTGGCCGCCGCGCTGGAGGCCAAGTCGGCCGAGTTCAAGGACATCATCAAGATCGGCCGTACCCACACCCAGGATGCGACGCCGCTGACCCTGGGTCAGGAATTCGGTGGCTATGCCCATCAGGTCCGCAAGGGGATCGAGCGGGTCAAGCCTGCCTGCCCGACATCTATGAGCTGGCCCAGGGCGGCACGGCCGTCGGCACCGGCCTGAACACCAAGAAGGGCTGGGACACGGCGATTGCCGCGGAAATCGCCAAGATCACCGACCTGCCCTTCGTCACCGCGCCGAACAAGTTCGAGGCGCTGGCCGCCCATGACGCGATGGTCATGTTCTCAGGCGCGCTGAAGACGGTGGCCGGATCGCTGTTCAAGATCGCCAACGACATGCGCCCTGCTGGGGTCGGGGCCGCGTTCGGGTCTGGGCGAACTGATCCTGCCCGAGAACGAGCCGGGATCGTCGATCATGCCGGGCAAGGTGAACCCGACCCAGGCCGAGGCGCTGACCATGGTCTGCGCGCATGTGATGGCAACGACGCCGCCGTGGGCTTTGCCGGGTCGCAGGGGCATTTCGAGCTGAACGTCTACAACCCGATGATGTCCTACAACGTGCTGCAATCCATGCAGCTTCTGGGCGATGCGGCCTCCAGCTTCACCGACAACATGGTCGTGGGCACACAGGCCAACGTGAAGCGCATCGACCAGCTGATGCGCGAAATCGCTGATGCTGGTGACGGCGCCTGGCGCCCACAATCGGCTATGACAACGCCACCAAGGTCGCCAAGACCGCGCACAAGAACGGCACGACGCTGCGCGAGGAGGCCATCGCCCTGGGCTTCGTCGACGGAGAGACCTTCGACCGCGTCGTCCGCCCCGAGGACATGATCAGCCCCAAGGGCTGACCCTCTTGACCCAATGCCGGAGGGCGCGCCACAGTGGCGCGCCCTTCGTCGTTTCACGGACCGCCATGACCCGCATCATCAACCTGCGCCAAGCCCGCAAGGCCCGCGACGCGACGCGAAGCGTGCCAAGGGCGACGCGAACGCCGCCCTGCACGGAGAGGCCAAGCCGCTGCGCGACGCGCGCCAGGCCGAACGCGACCGCGCGGCCCGCGTGCTGGACGCGCATCGGCGCGACACGCCCGACGAATGATCGACCTGCCCGCCATGACACCGCCGCTGAAGCGGTCGGTGACCATCGACGGGCACCGCACGTCGGTGTCGCTGGAAGATGCGTTCTGGAAGGCGCTGGCGACTCAGGCCGCAGCGCGCGACCTGACCCGCGCCGCCCTGATCGGACAGATCGACCATGCCCGCCCGCCGCAGATCGGGCCTGGCCACGGCCCTGCGCCTTATGTGCTGTCCACCCTGCAGGCGCAGGATCCCTGACCCGACCTTGGGTCAGTCAGCCGCCTGGCCCCGCAGGTCGGGCAGGACGTGGTCGCGGAACTGCTCCCGCAGGGTCAGCTTGCTGATCTTGCCGGTCGCCGTCAGGGGCATCTCGTCGACAAAGACGACGTCGTCAGGCAGCTGCCAGCTGGCCAGATGCGCGCCCAGATGGGATCGCATCTCCTCCAGCCCAGGTCGGGCGGCCCCCTTGGGCTTGATCACCAGCAGCGGGCGTTCATCCCATTTCGGATGGGGCAGCGCGATGACCGCGCATTGCGCCACGTCCGGATGGGCGACCGCCAGGTTCTCGACGTCGATCGAACTGATCCATTCGCCACCCGACTTGATCAGGTCCTTGGCCCGGTCGCGAAGCGTCAGGATGCCGTCGGCGCTGATCGAGGCGATGTCGCCTGTCCCGAACCAGCCGTCTGCGTCGATCGCGCGCGCCGTCGCACCGGCATTGTCGTGATAACCGGCGGCCACGGTGTTGCCGCGCACGAACAGCTCTCCCATGGCTTGGCCGTCATGGGGCTGGCGCGTGCCCGCGTCGTCCACGATCTTCATCTCGACACCGAACACCCGCCGCCCCTGCGCCTGCTTCAGCGCCATGCGCCGGTCGAACGGCAGATCGCGCTGCGCCGGCGTCAGCGACCCCTGGCTGCCCAGCGGAGAGGTCTCGGTCATGCCCCAGGCGTGGTTCACGTCGATGCCCAGACGTTCAAAGCCCTCGGTCAGGCTGCGGGGCATTGCGCTGCCGCCGACGACGATGTGGCGCAGGGCTGCGGGCTTGGCCCCGCGGGACTGGATCTCGGCGAACAGTCCCTGCCAGATGGTGGGCACGCCCCAGGCGCTTTCGACGCCCTCGGTCTGGCACAGGTCCCACAGGCTGGCTCCGTCCAGCGCCGGGCCGGGCATGATCAGGCTGGCCCCGATCAGCGGGGCCGTGAAGGGCAGACCCCAGGCGTTGACGTGAAACAGCGGCACCACTGGCAGGATGCGCGGCTGCGGTCCCAGGTCCGGGCCCAGCACCGCCGCCGTGGCCAGCGCGTGCAGCATGTTCGAGCGGTGCGAATACAGGACGCCCTTGGGATCGCCCGTCGTCCCGGACGTATAGCACAGGCCCGATGCGGTCGTTTCCGGAAAATCCGGCCAGACCCGGTCGGTCGGCTGCCCCGCCAGCAGGTCATCATAGCACAGCGCATCCAGCGTCGTCTGCGGCATGTGCGCCGCGTCGGTCATGACGACATAGCGCATGGGCGGCAGGCGGTCCTGCAGCTTTTCCAGCAGCGGCACGAAGCTCAGGTCGGTGAACAGCAGCCGGTCGCCCGCGTGATGCGCGATGAAGACCATCTGGTCGGCCGACAGCCGCGGGTTGATCGTGTGGCAGACCGCTCCGATGGACGGCACGGCATGATAGATCTCCAGATGGCGATAGCCGTTCCAGGCCAGCGTCGCGACCCGGTCGCCGGGCGCCACGCCCAAACCCTCCAGCGCGAAGGACAGCTGGACCGCGCGGGCACGGGTCTGGGCCCAGCTCTGTCGGTGCAGGTCTCCCTCGACCCGGCGCGACACGATCCGCGCTTCGGGAAAGCTCTCGGCGGCAAAATCCAGAAGCCCGCTTTGCAGCAGCGGGCGGTGCATCATCAGACCGTCCATGACGTCTCCTCCATCATGGCGCCATGATGACGCGATTGCCGGGCGTTTCAACCCGCCCGGCGCGATGGTGCCGCAGGGTCAGCGGGCACTGACATGGGTCGAGGTCAGGTCCAGCAGCACCGCCCCGTCCGCATCGGTGACCTGCGTGCGCACGGTCGAGATGCGCCGCCCGCGCCGCATCCAGGATGCCAGCGCGGTCAGAACCCCGTCGCGGCGGTTGGTCAGCAGCTGGGCGTTCAGCGTGATGGCCACGGGAAAGTTGTCCATGCCCTCCTGCGGCTGCTCTCCGCCCAGGACCAGGTTCGTCGCGACCACGTCCGCGAACCAGACCAGCGCGCCCGCATGGATGGTCCCGAACGGGTTCAGGATGCCCGCAGTCACGGTCATCTCCCCGGTGGCTTCCTGCTCGTTCACGCCGGTGATCTCGAACTCGATCTGTCCGGCAAGGCTGTGATCCGCCATCCCCCAAGTCCCTTCGTTAGAGGCGGGCATCCCGCCTTTTGTCGTTCCCCGGCCCTAGCGGGTCAGCCGAGCGATCAGGGACGAGGTGTCCCACCGGCCGCCGCCCATCGCCTGCACGTCCTTGTAGAACTGGTCGACCAGTGCCGTGACCGGCAGCGCCGCGCCCAGCTGGTCCCCTGCCTGCAGGCAGATCGCCAGATCCTTCCGCATCCAGTCGACGGCGAACCCGTGTTCGAATTCGCCGCGATGCATGGTCGCATGACGGTTGACCATCTGCCAACTGCCGGCCGCACCCTGACTGATCACCTCGACGACATCGGCCACGTCCAGCCCAGCCTTCTGCGCGAATGCCAGCGATTCCGACAGCGCCTGAACCAACCCCGCGATCGCGATCTGGTTGCACATCTTGGTCATCTGTCCCGCGCCCACATCGCCCATCCTGCGACAGATCTTGGCATAGGCGTCGATGACCGGCGCGGCGCGATCGAAATCCGCGACCGTGCCCCCGCACATGATCGACAGCTGGCCGTTCTCGGCCCCCGCCTGACCGCCGGATACGGGTGCATCGACATAGCCGATGCCCGCCTCTGCCGCCGCCTGCGCCAGCTCCTCCGTCACCTTGGCCGACACCGTCGTATGATCGACGAAGACCGCACCCTGCGCCATGCCCGCAAATGCCCCATCGGGCCCCAGGCATACCTGGCGCAGGTCGTCGTCATTGCCCACGCAGCACATCACCAGATCCGCGCCCTGCGCCGCCTCGCGCGGGGTCGCCGCAGAGGCGCCGCCGTGCCGGCCGACCCAGGCCTCGGCCTTGGCCGGGCTGCGGTTGAACACCGTCACCTGATGCCCCGCCGCGGCCAGATGCCCGGCCATCGGAAAGCCCATCACGCCCAGTCCCAGAAACGCCGTCTTGGCCATGCAAATCTCCCTCGGGTCGCTGCCCGTCGCGCGGGGGTGCGTTGAAATGCCCGCGCGCCTGTCCTATGCAACACACCACCATCCATGCGCGGCAGGGTCAACCCGTGCCGCGCCCCCGGCCAAGGACCTGCCCGCACATGCTGACCTTGTTTCGCTGGCTTCTGCGGCTGACCATCGCGCTGATCGTCCTGGCGGTCCTGTCCGCCGTGCTGGTCTGGTATTTCGCCGTGCGGTCCCTGCCCGACTATACCGCCAGCTATCCGGTGACGGGCATCACCGCCCCGGTCGAGATCGTGCGCTCGACCGAGAATGTGCCGCACATCTTCGGCAAGACCGACGCGGACGTATTCTTTGCCCTGGGCCTGGCCCATGCGCAGGACCGGCTGTTCCAGATGACCCTGCTGCGCCGCGCGGCGCAGGGCCGGCTGGCCGAGGTCCATGGCCCTCGCGCCCTGCCCGCCGACGACCTGATCCGCAGGCTGGGCCTGCAGCGCGCAGCCCAGGCTTCGCTGGAGGTGCAGGACGACGACACGCTTGCGGCGCTGCAGGCCTATGCCGACGGGGTGAACCAGTGGATCCGCATCGTCAACGACGGTGCGATGGGGCGCGGCGCGCCCGAATTCTTCCTGTTCCCGGATGTCATCACCTTCTGGCAGCCCGCCGATTCGCTGGCGATCCTGAAGCTGATGGCGGCGGCCGGCACCGATTCCGCGGGAGAGGAGATCCTGCGCGCCCGGCTGGCCCTGGCCTGGCCCGAACGCGGCATGCAGATCGTCGACCGGGCCGGCATACCTGCCGCCCTGCCCGACTATGCGGGGCTGTTTCCCGGTGCCCGCCTCGGTGCGCCCGAACGGCGCCTGGACCCTCAGGCGGATTACGACCCGCTTGGCTTCCTGCGCCCCGAACAGGCGCTTGGCGGCAATGCCTTCGGCGCCGAGGCGCAGCGGACGGCCGCGGGGGCCGCGCTGCTGGCCAACGACCTGCATGCGGGGCTGACGGTGCCGTCGCTGTACTATCTGGCACGGTTGGAGCTGGACGGCGGCGGGGTGATCGGGGCCACGGTGCCCGGCATGCCGCTGGTCCTGTCGGGGCGCAACCCGACGCTGTCCTGGGCGCTGACGCCGCTGGACCTGGACGTGGCCGACATCGCCATCGAGGAGGTCCAGCCCGGCAACACCGACCGCTATCGCGGCACGCAGGGCTGGACGGAGTTCCAGACCCGGACCGAGGTGATCCGCGTTCTGGACGCGCCCCCCCAGACCATCACCCTGCGGGAGACGCAGAACGGTCCCGTCGTTCCCGGCCTGGACCCGGGGCTGCGCGACGTGACGCCCATCGGGCATGTCCCGTCGCTGCGCTGGACGGGGCTGTCGCAGCGCGACCGCACGATGTCCGCGCTGATGGCGCTGATGCGGGCCGGTGACGCCGATCAGGCGACCCGCGCCCTGGCCGACGTGGTCGCCCCGGCGCTGGACGTTACCTTGGCGCAGGGAGAGACCGTCACCCGGCTGGCCGCAGGCGCGGCACCCCAGCGGGCCGACGACCATCCGACCAAGGGGGCGTTGCCCTCGCCCGGCTGGCTGACCGAAACCGCATGGCAGGGCACCGTGTCGCTGGCGACCCAGGCGCGCCGCCCGCAGGACGGGCTCGCCCTCGCGACGGAGGAGCCGGAGGCCGACGGGCTGCGCCATGACCGGCTGTCCGGGTTGCTGGGCGGGCGCGAGGTGCATTCCCGCGACAGCTTCATCGCCGCACAGCTGGACGTCGTCAGCCCTGCGGCTCGCGCCCTGCTGCCGCTGGTGGGGGCGAACCTGTGGTTCACCGGCGATCCGGCGGCGCCCGGCACCCCGGAACGCCAGCGTCAGGACGCCTTGACCCTGCTGGCCGAATGGGACGGCGCCATGAACGAGCACCTGCCTGAACCCCTGATCTATGCCGCCTGGATGGGCGCGCTGCAGGACCGCCTGGTCCGGGACGAGCTGGGGCCGCTGGCCGACGACCTGATCCGCCTTCAGCCGCATTTCATCGACGCGGTGTTCCGCGACCGCGACGGCGCCGCCGCTTGGTGCGACGTGGTCCAAAGCGCCGCGACCGAGGATTGCGCGACCATCGCCCGCCAGTCGCTGGACCGCGCCATCCTGGACCTGACCGCCGAATACGGTCCCGACGTGACCAGCTGGCGGTGGGGCGACGCGCATCAGGCGCGTCACGTGCATCCGGGCTTGGGCGCCCTGCCCGCGCTTGGCTGGATCATGAACATCACCCAGTCGATCTCGGGCGGAGAGTTCACCGTGGCCCGCTCCGGCATGATCGGCACCGGCGACGACCCCTATCAGGCGATCGGCGGGGCCGGCTATCGCAGCGTGATCGACCTGGCGGACCCGGACAGTTCGGTGTTCATCACCTCGACCGGACAGTCGGGTCATCCGCTGTCGCGCCATTACGACGACCTGGCAGGCCTGTGGCGGCGAGGCGAATACATCGGCATGTCGCTGGACCCCGACCTGGCCCGCGCCGCGGCCGCGGGCATCACCACGCTGACACCGGCCGACTGACGAAAAAAAAGGGGGGCAAAACCGCCCCCCTTCGTTCCCGTGTTCCAGCCGCGATCAGAAGTGGATGGCCCGCCCGTATGCGTCCAGCACGGATTCGTGCATCATCTCGGACAAGGTGGGATGCGGGAAGACCGTCTCCATCAGGTCCTGTTCGGTCGTCTCAAGCTGGCGCCCGATGACATAGCCCTGGATCAGTTCGGTCACCTCGGCTCCGACCATGTGCGCGCCCAGCAGCTCGCCCGTCTTGGCGTCGAAGATGGTCTTGATCATGCCTTCCGGTTCCCCAAGCGCGATGGCCTTGCCGTTGCCGACGAATGGGAAGCGGCCGACCTTGATGTCCAGCCCCTGCTCCTTGGCCTTGGCCTCGGTCAGGCCCACCGATGCGACCTGGGGGTGGCAATAGGTGCAGCCCGCGATGCTGCCTGGCTTGATCGCATGGGGGTGCTTGCCCGCGATCAGCTCGGCCACCATCACGCCCTCATGGCTGGCCTTGTGCGCCAGCCAAGGCGCGCCGGCCAGATCGCCGATGGCATAGACGCCCTCGACCCCGGTGCGGCAGTATTCGTCCGTGATGACATGGGTGCGATCGACCTTGACCCCGGCCTCTTCCAGGCCCAGCCCCTCGGTATTGCCGACGATGCCCACGGCGGAAATCACCGTGTCGAACTCCTGCGTCTCGACCTTGCCGCCGACCTCGATATGGGCGGTGACGGTCGAGCCCTTGCGGTCCAGCTTCTTGACCGCGGCCTTTTCCATGATCGTCATGCCCTGCTTGACGAACTGCTTCTTGGCAAAGGCGCTGATCTCGGCATCCTCGACGGGCAGGACGCGGTCCATGACCTCGACCACGGTGGTCCTGGCGCCCAGCGTGTTGAAGAAGCTGGCGAATTCGATGCCGATGGCGCCTGACCCGATGACCAGCAGCTTCTTGGGCATATGCGGCGGGACCAGCGCGTGCTTGTAGTTCCAGACCAGCTTGCCGTCCGGCTCCAGCCCCGGCAGCTCGCGCGCCCGCGCGCCGGTGGCCAGCACGATGGATTTCGCGGTCACCTCCTCGGTGCCCTTGTCGGTCTTGACGGTGACCTTCCCCTTGCCGGCCAGCTTGGCCTCGCCCATGATCACCGTCACCTTGTTCTTCTTGAACAGGTGGCCGATGCCGCCGGACAGCTGCTTGGCAACGCCGCGCGACCGCTTCACGACCGCGTCCAGGTCATAGCCCAGCCCCTCGGCCTTCAGCCCGAATTCCTTGGCCCGGTGCATCAGGTGATAGACCTCTGCGGAGCGCAGCATGGCCTTGGTCGGGATGCAGCCCCAGTTCAGGCAGATGCCGCCCAGATGCTCGCGTTCGATGCAGGCCACCTTCAGGCCCAGCTGCGCGCCCCGGATCGCGGCCACATAGCCGCCCGGCCCTGCGCCGATCACCACCAAGTCGAAATTCTGGGCCATCGGGTCCCCCGCTGATGAATTATAGTTCAGCGTTAAACCATTTGCCCCAAGGCGGCAAGCGGGCGGTCAGGTCGCAGGCTGGGGCGACGGGTCGTCCGACTGCGCCTCCTCCAGCACCGCATCGACCGCCAGGGGGGTCGCGTTGGGCGTGATGACCGCAAAGCTGCCCTGTTCGTCCGGGGTCAGGGCGCGACGCTGCGTGGTGCGCCATCCTGCATAGGCCGTCAGCAGCGCCAGCAGGACGCCCATGTAGACCCAGTACCCGTCGGGCCCGATGATCCCCATCATCCAGCCGGTGATGATCGGCCCGCCCATGCTGCCGATGCCATAGATGAACAGAAGGCCCGCCGATGCCGACGCCATGTCGGACTGGTCCAGATAGTCGTTGGTATAGGCCAAGAGCAGCGCATAGACCGGGTTCGCGACCCCGCCCATGATCGCCCCAGCGATGACCAGGCCAAGGGTTCCGGGCTGCGCCGCGACGGTCACCAGACCGCACAGCCCGCCGATGGCGGACATACCCAGGACCAGCTTGCGCCGGTCATAGCGGTCCGAGATCCAGCCGATCGGATATTGCAGGACCAGGCCCCCCGCATAGATCGCAGCCACAAACAGGCTGATCTGCGCCACCGACAGCCCGATCTGGGCGCCCCAGACCGACGACATGCCCGACAGGACCGAGAACACGCCCCCGATCAGGAAGATCCCCACGCAGCCCAGCGGCGATGCCTTGTACAGCTTTGCAAAGGACATTCGCTTGATCGTCTGGAACTGAGGCGCGGGTTGGGCCGACAGCAGGATCGGCGTGAAGGCCAGCGACACCAGCACCGACGGGATGATGAACAACAGATAGCCCGCCGGGCTGCTGACGTTCAGCAGGGCCTGCGCGATCACGATGCCCAGCAACTGCACGATCATGTAGAGCGACAGCGCCTGGCCGCGGTTCTCGTTCGTGGAGCCGGCGTTCAGCCAGCTTTCCGCCGTGACATAGACCCCGCAGAAGCAGAACCCGATTAGGAACCGCAGGACCGTCCAGCTGATCCAGTGCGGCTCGACCGCGAACAGGACCAGCACGGCGCTGATCAGCGACCCCAGGGCGGCAAAGACGCGGACATGGCCGACGTTCTTGATCAGGTCCGGCACGGTCAGGCTGCCCAGCAGGAACCCGCCGTAATAGCTGGCCATGACGATGGACATCTGGAAGGTCGGAATGCCCTCGATCCCGCCGCGGATGCCCAGCAGGGTGCCCTGCATGCCGTTGCCGACCATCAGCAGAAGGATGCCAAGCAGCAGCGGCCATGTGGTGCGCAACACCGAAATCATCGCGGGTCTCGTCTTGTTCAGGGGCGTGGGGGCGGAATGCCCGACCTATGCCCGACGGGGCCCCGATGCCAGCAGGAAACCGACCTCAGGGGATCAGCAGCGACGCGTCGCCATAGCTGAAGAAACGATAGCCCCGTTCGACCGCATGTCCATAGATTTCCCGGATTTTCTCGGACCCCATCAGGGCCGAAACAAGCATCAGCAGCGTGGATTTGGGCAGGTGAAAGTTCGTCATCAGCCCGTCGGTCACCCGGAATTGATAACCAGGATAGATGAAGATGTCGGTCGTGCCCCGGAACGGCGCGATCTGCCCGACCCGGGGGGCGGCCGATTCGATCAGGCGCAGGGCCGTGGTGCCCACCGGGATCACCCGGCGGCCCTCGGCCTTGGCGCGGTTGATCGCCTCGGCGGCCTCGGGGGACACCTCTCCCCATTCGGCGTGCATCCGGTGGGTGG
Organism: Paracoccus sp. NBH48; assembly: GCF_015390265.1. NCBI lineage: Bacteria > Pseudomonadati > Pseudomonadota > Alphaproteobacteria > Rhodobacterales > Paracoccaceae > Paracoccus > Paracoccus sp. NBH48. Next base: position 16,802 of record NZ_VUOJ01000003.1, read on the forward strand.
TGACGTCGTCGACCTTGACCGGAAGGAACGTCCCCGCCCCCACGTGCAGGGTCACATGCACGAACTGAACGCCCTGCGCCGCCAGCGTCTCCAGCAGGGGGGCGTCGAAGTGCAGGCTGGCCGTGGGGGCCGCGACCGCGCCCTGCCGCGCGGCCCAGACCGTCTGATAGTCGTCGCGGTCCTGGTCGTCCGGCGCCCGCAGCGCCGCGATATAGGGCGGCAAGGGCATCGCCCCCACCTGCTGCAGCGCTGCGTCGAACGCATCACCCGTGGCGTCGAAGACCAAGCGCAGGCCGGTCGCGGTCATCTCGGCCACGGTGGCCGAGAGGGCGTCGCCGAACCGGATCACCTCGCCCACGCGAAGCTTGCGCAGCGGCTTGGCCAGCGCCTGCCAGCCCTCGGCGGCGGGTTCCAGCAGCGTGACCTCGATCCGCGCCACGGCCTCGCCCTGCGGGGTCTGGCGGGCGCGGGTGCCGGTCAGGCGGGCGGGAATGACCTTGGTGTCGTTCAGCACCAGCAGGTCGCCGGGGCGCAGGATCTGCGGCAGATCGCCCACATGGCGATCGGTGATGCCCCCCCCTTCCGCCAGCAGCAGACGTGCGGAACTGCGCGGCTTGGCGGGCCGCGTGGCGATCAGGTCGGCGGGCAGGTCGAAATCGAAATCGGACAGCTTCATGGCACGGGGTTTTGCGGCCCGCCCGCGCCCGCGTCAAGCAGCCGTGATGCCAAAGCGAAAACGTCGGACTTTACAAGCCCGACAGAATTGGTAAGTCTCCGCCCGACAGGAGCCCGCCATGATCGTCTGCCACTGCGCCATGATCTCGGATCACGACATCCGCGCCGCCATCGACTGGATGCGCGCGGCGGATGCCCAGACCATCATCACGCCGGGCAAGATCTATCACGCCCTAGGCAAGCGCGCCGATTGCGGGGGCTGCATGCCGCTGTTTCTGGACACCATGCGCGCGTGCGATAAGCTGGGCGTCGCACCGCCGATTTTGCGGGCCAGAACCGACAGCAAGAAGGATGCCACCCATGAAGGGCGACGCAAAGGTCATCGAGTATCTCAACGCCGCACTGCGCTCTGAGCTGACGGCGGTCAGTCAGTACTGGCTGCATTATCGTCTGCAGGAGGATTGGGGCTTCGGCAAGATCGCCGCCAAGTCGCGCGCCGAATCCATCGAGGAGATGAACCACGCCGACAAGCTGATCCAGCGGATCATCTTTCTGGAGGGTCATCCCAACCTGCAGCGTCTGGACCCGCTGCGAATCGGACAGAACCTGCGCGAGACGCTGGACAGCGATCTGGCCGCGGAACATGACGCGCGCACGCTGTACATCGAGGCGCGCGACCATTGCGACGCCGTCGGCGACTATCCCAGCAAGATGCTGTTCGAGGAGCTGATCCAGGACGAGGAAGGCCATATCGACTTCCTGGAGACGCAGATCCACCTTTTCGAGACGATCGGCGCCCAGAACTATGGCCAGCTGAACGCCAAGTCCGCCGACGAGGCCGAATAGGCCCTCAGCCCAGCCAGTCGCGGGCGATGGCGGGCAGCTGGTCGAAATGCGCCAGCAGAACCTCGGGCGCCAGGCGAGAGATCGCCTCGCCCTCGGGACCGAAGCTGACCAATGCGACGCGCACCCCGGCAGCCGCGGCCGTCTTGCGGTCGGTCTCGGTATCGCCCACCAGGAAGGACTGCGCGACGGTGCCGCCCGCGCCCTCGACGGCGGCCTGATAGGGGCGCGGGTCGGGCTTGCGCACCGGCAGCGTGTCCGCGCCTATCATCGCGCCGAACCGGTCCCGAATGCCCAGTTCGCGCAGCAGCGTCTCGGCCAGGGCCTCTGGCTTGTTGGTGCAGACGGCCAGGCGGTGCCCGTCGGCGGCCAGACGGTCCAGCGCCGCCTCGACCCCCGGATACAGCCGCGTGTGCACGGCGATCGCCGCACCGTAATGGGACAGCAGGCTGTCGAAATCCTCATCCTCGGCACCGGGGGGCAGCAGCGTGTCGCTCGACATCCGGCCATAGCCCGCCCGCAGCATCGCCCGCCCGCCATGAAACGCGATCAGCGCATCCGCGACCGGGTCCAGCAGGTCGCCCAGGCCCCGCGCGCGAAAGCACGCATTCGCCGCCGCGACCAGATCGCCCGACGTATCCGCCAGCGTTCCGTCCAGATCGAAGACCACCGTACCCGCCATGCGCCATCCCCCGTGGAAATGTTCGGAAAACAAAGGTGACCGCGCCGGGCCTTTCCAGCGCGTCCCGCCCCGATTAGAACGCTATGAAGAAAAAGCAAACAGGCGATGAGGGCGGTGATGTCGGAAGCTGGATTGGCGGTCGTGGTTCTGGCGGCGGGACAGGGCAGCCGGATGCAATCGGACCTGCCCAAGGTCCTGCACCGTCTTGGCGGGGTGCCGCTGGTCGGGCATGCGCTGCGCGCGGCGCGCAACCTTCAGCCGGAACAGATCGTGGTCGTGACGGGCCACGGCGCGGACGCCGTCGCCCGGGCGGTGGCCAAGCTGGATCCCGAGGCCGCGACCGTGCTGCAGGCCGAACAGCTGGGCACCGGGCACGCCGTGCGGCAGGCCCTGCCCAGCCTGGAAGGATTTGAGGGGCGGGTGATCATCCTGTATGGCGACACCCCCTTCATCGCCCAGGACACGCTGGACGAACTGGCAGCCCACCCCGCCGATCTGGTCGTCCTGGGCTTCGAGGCGGACGATCCCGGCCGCTATGGGCGGCTGGTCGTCACCGACCGCGGGCTGGAGCGTATCGTCGAGTACAAGGACGCCGACGCTGCGACCCGCGAGATCGTGCTGTGCAATTCCGGCGTCATGGCGCTGCAGGCCGATCTGTTGCGCCGCCTGATCGTGGGACTGGGCAACGACAATGCCGCGGGCGAGTACTATCTGACCGACCTGGTGGCCCTGACCCGCGCCGAGGGGCGCCGCGCCGACGTCGTGATCTGCGACGAGGCCGAGACGCTTGGCATCAACACCCGCGCCGAACTGGCCGCAGCCGAGGCCGCCTTCCAGGCCCGTGCCCGTGCGGCCCTGATGGAGGATGGGGTGACCCTGACCGATCCGGGCAGCATCTTTTTGGCGCTGGACACGGTCATCGGGCGCGACGCGGTGATCGGGCCGAACGTCGTCTTCGGCCCCGGCGTGACGGTGGAATCGGGCGCCGAGATCCTGCCCTTTTGCCATCTGGAGGGTTGCCATGTCAGTGAAGGGGCCACCGTCGGACCCTTTGCCCGTCTGCGCCCCGGCGCCGAACTGGGCACGGATGTCCATGTCGGCAACTTCGTCGAGATCAAGAACGCCGTCCTGGACGAGGGCGTAAAGGTCGGCCACCTGACCTATCTGGGCGACGCCCATGTGGGCGAGCACACGAATATCGGCGCTGGTACCATCACCTGCAATTACGACGGCGTCTCCAAGCATCGGACCACGATCGGCCCGCGCGCCTTCATCGGCAGCGACACGATGCTGGTGGCCCCCGTCCATGTCGGCGCGGATGCCATGACCGGATCGGGCAGCACCATCACCGAGGACATCCCCGACGGCGCCCTGGCCATCGGCCGGGCCCGCCAGGTCACGAAACCGGGCCTGGCGACCCGCCTGATGGCGGCGCTGCGGCTGAAGAAGGAGGCGCGCTGATGTGCGGCATCATCGGAATCCTGGGCAACCACGAGGTTTCCCCGCAGCTGGTCGATGCGCTGAAGCGGCTGGAATACCGCGGCTATGACAGCGCCGGCGTGGCGACCGTGGACGCGACCGGACAGCTGTCGCGCCGGCGCGCGGTGGGCAAGCTGGTCAACCTGTCGGACCTGCTGGTCCATCGGCCGCTGACGGGGCATGCGGGTATCGGACACACGCGATGGGCCACCCATGGCGCCGCGACCGAGGTCAACGCCCATCCCCATCAGTCCGGCCCCGTCGCCGTCGTCCATAACGGCATCATCGAGAATTTCCGCGAACTGCGCGCCGAACTGGCCGATCGGGGTATCATGCCCGAATCGCAGACGGACACCGAAACCGTCGCGCTGCTGACCGCGCACCACCTGGATCAGGGCCTGTCGCCGGTGGAGGCCGCCCGTGCCACGCTGGCCCGCCTGCAGGGAGCCTTTGCGCTGGCCTTTCTGTTCCAGGATCAGCCCGACCTGCTGATCGCGGCCCGCAAGGGCAGCCCGCTGGCCGTGGGCCATGGCGACAAGGAGATGTATCTTGGTTCGGACGCGGTGGCGTTGGCGCCCTTCACGGACCGCATCACCTATCTGGAGGATGGCGACCACGCCGTTCTGACGCGCGCGGGCGTGCAGATCTGGGACGCGGAGGGCCACCAGGTCCACCGCGCCACCGCCCGCATCGATGTCGGCGCGACCGTCATCGACCGTGCCGGGCACCGTCACTTCATGGCCAAGGAAATCGCCGAACAGCCGGTGGTGATAGGCGACGTGCTGAACCATTACGTCAAGGGCGACCGCATCGTCCTGCCGGACGGCCTGGATTTCGCGGACCTGGACCGGGTGACCCTGGTCGGCTGCGGCACCGCGCATCTGGCGGGGCATGTGGCGAAATACTGGTTCGAACAGCTGGCGGGCCTGCCCTGCGACATCGATGTCGCATCCGAATTCCGCTATCGCGAACCGCCCTTGTCGGATCGCAGCCTGTTCATCGCCGTCAGCCAGTCCGGAGAGACGGCGGATACGCTGGCCGCCCTGCATTATGCCCGCGGCAAGGTCGCGCGGACCGTGGGGCTGGTGAACGTGGGCACGTCGGCCATCGCGCGCGACGCCGACATGGCGCTGCCGACCCTGGCGGGGATCGAGGTCAGCGTGGCATCGTCCAAGGCCTTCACCTGCCAGCTGGCCGTGCTGGCCGTGCTGGCGCTGAAGGCGGCGCATGACCGTGGTCGGCTCGACGATGCCGCCCTGACGGCCCATCTGCGCGACCTGCGCGCCATCCCCGCGCTGCTGGCGCAGGCGCTGGCCCTGTCGGACGACTGCCGGATGCAGGCCGACTGGCTGGCGCAGGCCCGCGACGTCCTCTACCTGGGACGGGGTGCATTGTACCCCGTCGCGCTGGAAGGCGCGCTCAAGCTCAAGGAGCTGAGCTATATCCACGCCGAGGGCTATGCCTCCGGAGAGCTGAAGCACGGCCCCATCGCGCTGATCGACGGCGACGTGCCGGTGGTGGTGCTGGCGCCGCATGACGCGCTGTTCGACAAGACCATCTCGAACATGCAGGAGGTGATGGCCCGTCATGGTCAGGTGCTGCTGATTTCGGACGCGGCGGGGATTGCGGCGGCGGGCGACGGCATCACGGCCAGCCTGGCCCTGCCCACCGGCGGCGGTGTGTTCCAGCCGATCCTCTATGCCGTGCCGATGCAGTACCTTGCCTATCACACGGCGGTCGCCAAGGGCACCGATGTCGATCAGCCCCGCAACCTGGCAAAATCCGTCACCGTGGAATGAGAAAGGCCCGCTTCGGCGGGCCTTTCCTTACAGACGGCGAAAGGTCACGTAATGGGGCGGACGCCCCTCGCGCAGGGCCTTCTGCTCGTAACGGGTGCTGATCCAGTCGTCCCATGCGACAGCGGTGTCGTCGAGCGTCTCGAACCCGGCGAGCGGTACCTCCTCGCGGGTCTGACGGATATAGTCCGGGATGTCGCTGGCGACGCGAAAGATCCCGCCGGGGCGCATCACGCGGGCCAGGGGGCGCAGGTGTTCGGGCGTCACGAACCGCCGCCGATGGTGGCGCGCCTTGGGCCAGGGATCCGGATACATCAGGAAGGCGCGCTCGACGCTGGCATCGGGCAGCACATCCATCAGGTCGCGCGCATCGCCCGGGTGGACGCTGACATTCGTCACGCCCGCCGCCCGGATCTTGCCCAGCAGCATCGCGACGCCGTTGATAAACGGCTCGCATCCGATGATGTTGATGTCGGGATAGGTGGCGGCCATGTGGACCATGTGCTCGCCACCGCCAAAGCCCACCTCAAGCCAGACGGGACGGTCGTTGCCGAAGATCGCAGCAGGGTCGACCGGGGTGCGTTCCGGGTTGTCCTGCAGGGTGATGCCGCGGGGCCGCAGCTCGCCCAGGTCCTCGGACAGATAGCCCTTCTGGCTCTGCCGCAGGGTCTTGCCGTGCCGCCGTCCATAGAAGTTGCGGCGGGGCGGGTTCGGATCAAAGCCGGATTCGGATGTGTCGCTCATGACGCCGGGCATTGCCGCAAGCGCGGCGCGGTTTCAAGCCCCCTGTGCGCCTTTGCGTCCCGCGGTGGCCGGGGGGCTTCGCACCCCCCGGACCCCCTGCGGGATAATCGAGCCTTCGCCTCCGCTCCGTGGGACATCGGGGGGTCCGGGGGGCTGGCCCCCCGGCCCGTCGCGGGACGCAAGCCTGGTTCCGGTCAGTCGGCCATCAGGCGGCTGATGCTGACGGTGACCTCGGGCTTCTTGCCGATCTCCTCCATCGCGACCTGGCGGGTGATCTTGCGAATCGCCTCGTCCATCTTGCCGTCGTCGCGCACGGTGCGTGCATCGGCACGCTCTAGGAACTCGGACAGCTCGGCCTCGATCTGGCGCGCCAGCTCGCCGCCCGAACGGGTCCGCTCGGACAGGCCCATCAGTTCGACCCAGGCATCGGGCAGGACATTGTCGTCCTCGTCCACGATCACACTGACCATCGCGTGCCCGTTCAGCGCCATGCGGATGCGGTCGCGCACGACCCCGTCCATCGCGCCGATCAGCAGGTTACCATCCAGATAAAGGCGCCCCGTTTCGACCTGATCGCAGACCTTGGGGCGATCGCCCGTCAGGTCCAGCATCGTGCCGTTGGTCACGATCTCGGCGGTCATGCCCTTGGCACGGGCCAGCATCACATGCTCGCGCAGGTGCAGGTGCTCGCCATGCATGGGGATCACGACCTTGGGCCGCAGCAGGTCGTGCATCGCCTCGATGTCGGGCCGGTTCGCGTGACCCGAGACGTGGTAGAGCCCGTCATCGGCGTCCCAGACCTCGACTCCGGCCTCGCTCAGCGCATTCATGATGCGGCCGACCGACTTCTCGTTGCCGGGAATGGTCTTGGAGCTGAAGAGGAAGCTGTCGCCTTCCTTCAGGGACAGGCCCAGATAGCGGCCGCGCGACAGCTGCGCGCTGGCGGCGCGACGTTCTCCCTGGCTGCCGGTGACCAGCAGCAGGACCTTGTTGCGCGGCAGCTTGGCGGCCTCCTCGGGCCCGATCGTCTCGGGGAAATCCTTCAGGATGCCACTGTCGAAGCCCACGCTGACCATGCGCCGCATCGCGCGGCCCAACAGGCATACCTTGCGCCCCGAAGCGCGCGCCGCATCGGCCAGCGTCTTCAGACGGGCGATATTGCTGGCAAAGGTGGTGGCCACGACCAGGTTCGGCTGCGCCATGACCCATTCCAGGATCGGGGTCGCCAGAACCGCCTCGGACCGACCGGGATGGGTCGAAAAGATGTTCGTGCTGTCACAGGCCAGGACCTTGACGCCCTTGCCCTCGGCGGCGATCTGCGACAGGCCGACCGGGTCGAAGGCGTCGCCCACGACCGGGGTCACGTCCATCTTGAAGTCGCCCGTATGCACGACGCGACCCGCAGGCGTGTCAATGATCAGCGCGCTGCTTTCCGGGATCGAGTGGCTGATCGGCACGAACTGCACCCCGAAGGGGCCTACATTGGTCACGGCAGGGCGCGCTTCGGTGATGTTGACCACCTCGGTCGGCAGGCCGTGCTCCTCCATCTTCAGGCGCACCAGCGTCCCGGTGAAGCGGCGTGCATAGATCGGCACGTCCAGCCGCTTCCACAGATGCGCGATGGCACCGATATGGTCCTCGTGGCCGTGGGTGACGAAGATCGCCTCCAGCCGGTGGCGGTTCTTCTCCAGCCAGGTCAGGTCGGGCATGATCAGGTCGATCCCCGGGCTGCCCTCCATGTCGCCGAAGGTGACGCCCAGGTCCACCAGGATCAGCCGCTCCTTGCCGGGCAGGCCGTATCCATAGACATAGGCGTTCATGCCAATTTCGCCCGCTCCGCCGAGCGGCAGATAGATCAGGCGTTCAGCCATTTCCCATCTCCTTGTTAAAGTCGTGAATGAGCCGAAGCCCGTGCATCGTCAAATCGTCTTCAATCGCATCGAACAGGTCGAACCCCTGATCGAACAATGGCGCAAAGCCCGCCAGTGGCTATCACTTTCATGGGTCGGTCGCGCTCGGCGCGGATCTTGTCCACGATACCGTCGACCAGCCCCACATATCCCCAGAACACGCCTGACTGGATACATGCAACCGTATTCGTGCCGATCACCGTCGCGGGCATCGTCACATCGACATGCGGCAAAGACGCCGCCCCCATGTGCAGCGCCTCCAGCGACAGGTTCACACCCGGCGCGATGACGCCCCCGATATAGGCGCCGTCGATGTCGACCACGTCGAATGTGGTGGCCGTGCCGAAATCGACCACGATCAGGTCCGGGCCGTGCCGGTCATAGGCGCCGACCGTGTTCACCAGCCGGTCGGGCCCCACGGTCGTCCCCGCATCGACCCGCGGCGGCACCGGCAGCAGGCAGTCGGGCTTGCCCACCACCAGGGGCCGCGTGTCGAAATAGCGGTTGCACAGCACCCGCAGATTGAAGACCACCCGCGGCGCCGTGGCGCTGATGATGCAGGCGTCGATCTGCAGCTCGAACCGCTGCACCGCGATCAGCGTGGACAGCCAGACATAGTACTCGTCCGCCGTCCGCCGATGATCCGTGCGGATCCGCCAGTGGGACAGGAACCGCGTCCCGTCCCAGATCGAGAAGACAGTGTTCGTGTTGCCGGTATCGATGCACAGCAGCATGGATCTAGCCCCCGAAATGGATGTCTGCGGCGGAAATCGCCTGGCGTCCGCGCGGACCCGTCAGGATCAGGGCGCCGGTTTCGTCGACACCGTCGAAGCGCCCGGTGATCTCGGCGGTGCCGGTGCGGGCGGTGATCGTCTCTCCCAGCCTTGCGGCGCGGGCCAGCCAGGCCGCACGGATCGGCGCAAAGCCATAGGCCGCCATCTGCCGCATGCCTTCGTCGAAACGGACGGCCAGCGCGTCCAGCAGATCGTCGGGCGTCATGGTCAGGCCGGTCTCTCCGGCCAGGCTGACCGGACGCAGCGCGCCGGCCTCGACCTCGGACGGCTCCGGGGCCTCCGCCAGATTGACGCCGATGCCGATCGCCAGGACCGCGACCTGTCCCCCTGCCCCGCTGCTCTCCAGCAAGATGCCGGACAGCTTGCCGCCGTTCAGCAGGACGTCGTTGGGCCATTTCAGGGACAGGTTCAGCGCCGGACCGCACAGATCGCGCAGCGCGTCATGCACGGCCAGCGCCGCGACGAAGGACAACCGTGCAGCATCAGCCGCAGCCCCCTGCGGCCGCAGGACCAGCGTCGCGGCAAAGTTTCCGGGCGGATCCGTCCAGGCGCGGCCGCGGCGGCCACGGCCGGCCTGCTGTTCGCGCGCCATAATCCAAGCCGGCCCGCCGAGCGTCGGGGCCAGCCTGAAGGCTTCGGCGTTGGTGCTGTCCACACGGTCCAGGACATGGCGTGCCACGCCCTGGGGCCATGTGGCGGGCGGGTTATTCACCCGCAACCGTGGCTTCACCGACCAGCGACTGCGCGGCCAGCGCCGCGGCATCGTCGATGCCCAGCAGGGTGATCGAACCCAGCAGCAGCGCGAAGGCCGGCACCAGCAGGGCGGCGTACTGCACGCTGCCCATGCGGCTGGTCACGCCATCGGTCTCGGCGCCGAAGTACATGTAGTACACGATGCGCAGGTAATAGAACGCGCCGACGACCGATGCGATCACGCCGGCGACCGCCAGCCATGCCATGCCGCCATCGACCGCTGCCGACAGCACGCCGTACTTGGCCCAGAAACCGACCAGCGGCGGCACGCCCGCAAGGCTGAACATCAGCAGCAGGACCGCCATCGCCTTCAGCGGCTCGGCGCTGGCAAAGCGGTTCAGGCTCTCCAAGTCGGTGATCGGGCGGCCGTCGCGTTCCAGCGACAGGATGAAGGCAAAGCTGCCCACGTTCATGACCGCATAGATGGCCATGTAGATCAGCATGGCCTGCACCCCATAGGCGGTGCCCGCAGCCAGGCCGACCAGCGCAAAGCCCATATGCGCAATCGAGGAATAGGCCATCAGACGCTTGATGTTGCGCTGACCGATGCCCGCGATCGAGCCCAGGAACATCGACAGCAGCGCCAGCACCGCGATGATCTGACCCCAATCGGCCGGCACGTTCCCGAAGGCGTCGAACATCAGCCGCGCGATCAGCGCCATCGCCGCGACCTTGGGCGCAGTGGCCAAGAACGCGGTCACCGGCGAGGGCGAGCCTTCGTACACGTCGGGCGTCCACATGTGGAACGGCACGGCGGACACCTTGAAGGCCAGGCCGACCAGCAGGAACACCAGACCGAACAGCAGGCCCAAGGGCAGGCTTCCCGCCTGAACGGCCTGCATGATGCCGGCGAATTGCGTGGTGCCGGCAAAGCCGTAGACCAGCGACGCACCATAAAGCAGCAGGCCAGAGCTGAGCGCGCCCAGCACGAAATACTTCAACCCGGCCTCGGACGATTTGACGCTTTCGCGGCGCATGGCGGCAACGACGTACAGCGCCAGCGATTGCAGCTCCAGGCCCATGTACAATGACAGCAGGTCGCCGGCCGACACCATCACCATCATGCCGACGGTCGCCAGCACGATCAGGATGGGGTATTCAAACCGCATCAGGCGATGCCGTTCCATGTACTCGGCGCTCATCGCGAGGACGGCAGCACCGGACAGCAGGATCGTGACCTTGGCGAAACGGCCGAAGGCGTCGTCCATGAACATCCCGAAGAACGCGCTCTGCTGCGGGCGGTCGGCCATGCCCACCACCATCGCCGCCACCAGAAGCGCCGCCACGCTGGCCCACAGGATCTGCCGTGCGATCCGGTCCTTGCCCAGATAGGCCCCCGCCAGCAGCGCGGCCAGCGCATAGATCGCCAGCAGCAGCTCGGGCAGAATGGTGGAGATATCCAAACCGGTCATCGTGCGTTCCTCAATGGCTGGCGGTGGCCGAGGCCAGGTCGCCCGTCGCCGCATCAGCAGGCAGCGCGTCGTTGTAATTCACCAGCAGCGCCTGGACCGAGGGGCCGGTGATGTCGGTGACCAGGCGCGGATAGACGCCCAGGATCAGGGTCATGGCGATCAGCGGCGCAAAGATCCAGCGTTCGCGCGGGGTCATGTCGGTGATCGTGCGCAGGCTTTCCTTGATCAGCGCGCCCATGGTGACGCGGCGGTAAAGCCACAGCGCATAGGCCGCCGACAGGATCACGCCGGTCGCCGCGACGAAGGCCACCCAGGTGTTGGCATGGAACGTCCCCATCAGGGTCAGGAACTCGCCCACGAAGCCCGATGTGCCGGGCAGGCCCCACGTTGGCCATGGTGAAGAACATGAAGACCAGCGCATAGACCGGCATCCGGTTCACCAGACCGCCATAGGCGTCGATCTCGCGCGTGTGCATGCGGTCGTAGATGACACCCACGCAGAGGAACAGCGCCCCCGAGATGAAGCCGTGCGACAGCATCTGGAAGATCGCCCCGTCCAGACCCTGCTGGTTGGCGGCAAAGATGCCCATGGTCACATAGCCCATGTGGGCGACCGACGAATAGGCGATCAGCTTCTTCATGTCCGACTGCGCCAGCGCCACAAGCGAGGTGTAGACGATCGCGATGGCGGACATCCACAGGACGACGCCCTGCAGCAGGTCGGACGCCACCGGGAACATCGGCAGGCTGAAGCGCAGGAAGCCGTAGCCACCCATCTTCAGCAGAACCGCCGCAAGGACCACGGACCCCGCAGTCGGCGCCTGCACGTGCGCGTCGGGCAGCCAGGTGTGGACCGGCCACATCGGCATCTTGACCGCGAAGCTGGCGAAGAAGGCCAAGAACAGCAGCGTCTGCATGCCGCCGACGATGCTGAAGCCCATGATCGCCATCGTCTCGGACGGGAAGTCGAAGGCCAGCAGCTGGGCGATGTCGGTGGTGCCCGCAGTGCGTGCCATCGCGATCATCGCGACCAGCATCAGCACGGAGCCGATGAACGTATAGAGGAAGAACTTGAACGAGGCATAGATGCGGTTCTTGCCGCCCCAGATGCCGATGATCAGGAACATCGGGATCAGCCCCGCCTCGAAGAACAGGTAGAACAGGATCAGGTCCAGCGCCGCGAAGACGCCGATCATCAGCCCTTCCAACACCAGGAAGGCGATCATGTACTCCTTGACCCGCATCTTGACGTCCCAGCAGGACAGGATGGTCCAGCGGCATCAGGAAGGTGGTCAGCATGATGAACAGGACGGAGATCCCGTCGACGCCCATCTTGTAGCGCAGGCCCATGATCCAGGCGTGATCCTCGACGAACTGGAAGCCCGTGTTCGCAGGCTCGAAGCCCGACAGCAGGAACAGCGACACAAGGAAGGTTGCGCTGGTCGCGATCAGGGCCAGCCACTTGGCGTTCTTCTGCGATGCGGCGTCGTCGCCGCGCAGGAACAGGGCCAGGATGCCCGCCGCCACGATCGCAGGAAGGTGATGATGGAAAGAAGGTTCGTCATGTCAGTGCGCGCCCCGCATCATCACCCAGATCAGCAAGCCCACGATGCCCAGAACCATCGCGAAGGCGTAGTGGAACAGATAGCCCGACTGCACCCGTCCGGCGAACCGGGTCAGGCGCGGGATGATTCCCAAGGCCAGCCCGTTGATGGCGCCGTCGATAACGGCTCCGTCACCGGCCGTCCACAGCTTGCGGCCGATCCAGCGCGCCGGACGCACGAAGATCGCGTCATAGGCCTGGTCGAAATACCACTTGTTCAGCAGGAACTGGTACAGGCCCCGCTGTTGCGCCGCCACCTGGCCGGGCAGTTCGGGACGGCGGATGTACATCAGCCAGGCCAGACCGAACCCGATCAGCATCGCGATGAACGGCGACACCTTGACCCAGGCGGGGACATAGTGGGCGTCATGCATCACGTGGTTGTCCGGCCGCATGTAGATCGCACCGGGCGTCACGGTATAGCTGGCGATGTCGGCTGGATCCTCGGCCGCGCCTGCGGCGGCGTGGGTTGCGGCACCCTCGGGCTCCGCTGCGGGGGCCTCGGCCACGCTGCCTTCAAGGGCCGTGCCGGTGCCCGCGACGGCGGCGGCTTCGGCATGGCCGGCCTCCTCGTGGTGGACGGCGGCCTCGATCCCGAAGAAGCCGGCAACGCCCTCCTCCTCGAAGAAGCTGTTGTACCAGATCATGCCTGCCAAGATCGAGCCGAAGGCCAGCACGACCAGCGGCGCGGTCATCACGCGCGGGCTCTCATGCGCGTGGTCATGCGCATGATGATCGCCGCGCGGCGTGCCGAAGAACGTCATGAACATCAGCCGCCAGGAATAGAAGCTTGTCATCAGCGCCGCGATCACCAGCATCCAGAAGGCATAGGTGCTGCCGACGAAGGCGCTCTCGATCACGGCATCCTTGGACAGGAAGCCCGCGAAGCCGATATGGGTCAGCGGGATGCCCACGCCCGTGATGGCCAGCGTGCCGATCATCATCGCCGCAAAGGTCAGCGGGATCTTCTTGCGCAGCCCGCCATAGTTCCGCATGTCCTGTTCGTGATGCATCGCGTGGATCACGGACCCCGCGCCCAGGAACAGCATCGCCTTGAAGAAGGCATGCGTGAACAGGTGGAACATGGCGACCGAATAGACGCCGACGCCCGCCGCCACGAACATGTAGCCCAGCTGCGAACAGGTCGAATAGGCGATGACGCGCTTGATGTCGTTCTGGACCAGACCGACAGTCGCCGCAAAGAAAGCCGTGGTCGCGCCGATATAGACGATGAACATCTTGGCTTCGGGCGCGAATTCGTAAAGCGGCGACATCCGGCAGACCAGGAACACGCCCGCGGTCACCATGGTCGCCGCGTGGATCAGGGCTGACACCGGGGTCGGACCCTCCATCGCGTCGGGCAGCCAGGTGTGCAGGAACAGCTGCGCCGACTTGCCCATAGCGCCGATGAACAGAAGGATCGCCAGCACGTTGGCCGCGTTCCAGTCACGCCATAGGAAGGTCATCTCGGTCTGGGCCAGCATCGGGACCTGGGCGAAGATCTCGTCGAACTGGATCGACCCGGTCATCCACCACAGGCCGAAGATGCCCAGCAGGAAGCCGAAGTCACCCACGCGGTTGACGATGAACGCCTTCATCGCGGCGGCGCCAGCCGACTGCTTCTTGAAATAGAAGCCGATCAGCAGATAGGAGGCGACGCCCACGCCTTCCCAGCCGAAGAACATCTGAAGCAGGTTGTCGGAGGTCACCAGCATCAGCATCGAGAAGGTGAAGAACGACAGATAGGCGAAGAAACGCGCGCGATAGGGCTCGTCATCGCCGAAATTCTCGTCATGCGCCATGTAGCCGAAGCTGTAGAGGTGCACGAGCGCCGAGACCGAATTGATCACGATCAGCATGATCGCGGTCAGGCGGTCCAGGCGGATCGCCCATTCGGAGGTGAAGTCGCCCGAGACGATCCAGTCCATGACGGGGATGCTCTGCGGCTCGCCCAGGGTCAGGAAGACAACCCAGGACAGGGCCGCGGCGGCGAACAGGATGGCTGTCGTCAGGATCTGCGCGCCGCGCTCTCCGATCAGGCGCCATCCGAAGCCTGCAATCAGCGCACCCAGCAGGGGCGCGAAAAGAATGAACTGAGCCATGACCCTAACCCTTCATCACGTTGACATCTTCCACCGCGATCGTGCCGCGGTTGCGGAAGAAGACGACCAGGATGGCCAGGCCGATGGCCGCTTCGGCCGCGGCGACGGTCAGGATGAAACATGGTGAAGATCTGCCCGCCCAGATCGCCCAGATGGGCCGAAAATGCGACGAAGTTGATGTTGACCGCCAGCAGCATCAGCTCGATCGACATCAGGATGACGATGACGTTCTTGCGGTTCACGAAGATGCCGAAGATCCCGGCGACGAACAATATCGCGCCCACGACCAGGTAATGTGTCAATCCGATCATCAGTTCAGTCCCTCCGGGCTCTCTCACCCGTTGATATTCCGTTGGCTGGGGCGGAGGCTTACAGCCCCTGCCCCGGCTTGACGTCGCGCAGCTGCATGGCCTTGGCCGGATCGCGGTGCATCTGGGCGATCACGTCCTGGCGCTTGACGTTGGTGCGGTGCCGCATCGTCAGCGTGATCGCCCCGATCATCGCGACCAGCAGGATCAGGCCCGAAATCTGGAACGGCAGGATGTAGCGGTCATAGAGCAGCAGACCGATCGCGTTGGTGTTCAGAACCTCGGTCGCCATCGGCACGGACCGCAGGGTCGCCGACTGGTCGCTGCTTTCCCACGCGCCATAGGCGATGGCCAGCTGCGCCAGCAGGACGATGGCGATCAGGCCGGCCAGCGGCAGATAGCGGGCGAACTCGCCCTTCAGCTTGGTGAAGTCCACGTCCAGCATCATGACCACGAACAGGAACAGCACCGCGACCGCGCCGACATAGACGATGATCAGCAGCATGGCCACGAACTCGGCGCCCAGCAGGACGAACAGCCCCGCGGCCGACAGGAAGGCCAGGATCAGCCAAAGCACCGAATGGACCGGGTTGCGCGCCAGCACCACCATGAAGCCGGCCGTGCAGACAGAGATGGCGAACAGGTAGAATGCGAATGTCATCATGACTGGGGGCTCCCCTCGGATTCGGTAAAGACGCCCTGGGCGATCTCCAGCGCCTTCTGCATCGCCGGCAGGCCGCCGAACATTCCCATCTGATAGATCACCTCGGCGATCTCGCGCGGGGTGGCGCCTGCCTCGATGGCGTGGCGGATCGTCATGCGCATCTGCGGTTCGGCCAGCGCGCCCTGCACGGTCATCGCCGCGATGGTCACCAGCAGGCGGGTGCGCGCATCCAGGCCGTCGCGGTTGAAGGTCTTGCCGAACCACATCTCCAGCATGTCCGCGGGCATGGTCGGGAACATCTTCTCGAACGCCTTGACGTCGAAATGCTCCAGCGCCGGATTGAAGGTCCGCGCCATCTCCTGTCCCTGGCTCAGCATCTGCTGGAACATCTTGGTGAAGGGATCGGTCATCTGTAGGGCGCGTCCATCGCCAGGTTGCGCGCGATCTCGGACTCCCAACGGGCGCCATTGTTCAGCAGCTTGTCCTTGTTGTAGAACAGCTCCTCGCGGGTCTCTGTGGCGAATTCGAAGTTCGGTCCTTCGACGATCGCGTCGACCGGGCAGGCCTCCTGGCAGAAGCCGCAATAGATGCACTTGGTCATGTCGATGTCATAGCGTGTCGTGCGGCGCGAGCCGTCGTCGCGCGGTTCGGCATCGATGGTGATCGCCTGCGCAGGGCAGATCGCCTCGCACAGCTTGCAGGCGATGCAGCGTTCCTCGCCGTTGGGATAGCGGCGCAGGGCGTGCTCGCCGCGGAAGCGCGGCGAGAGCGGACCCTTTTCGTGGGGATAGTTGATGGTCGCCTTGGGCGCGAAGAAATAGCGCATGCCCAAGCCGAACCCTTTGATGAAATCCACCATCAGGAAGTACTTGGTGGCGCGGACGACGTCGAAAGCCATCTTTTACACTCCTGCCCAACGGGCCCAGAAGGTCCCGAAGACTTCGAATTTCGCAAGGAACGCCACGATCACGACCCAGCCCAGTGACAGCGGCAGGAACACCTTCCAGCCGATCCGCATCAACTGGTCATAGCGGTACCGCGGCACGATGGCCTTCACCATGGCGAACATGAAGAACCAGATGACCATCTTGAGGAACATCCAGATCGCGCCGTCCGGCAGGCCGGGGATGGGCGACAGCCAGCCGCCGAAGAACAGCAGGCTGATCAGCGCGCACATCAGCCACATGGCGATGTATTCGCCGGCCATGAACAGCAGATAGGGGGTCGAGGAATATTCGGTCATAAAGCCCGCGACCAGTTCGGATTCCGCTTCCGGCAGGTCGAAGGGCGGGCGGTTGGTCTCGGCCAAGGCCGAGACGAAGAACAGCACGACCATCGGCAGGTGCGGCAGCCAGAACCACGACAGCAGTCCCGCCCCGCGCTGCGCCTCGACGATGGCGGTCAGGTTCATCGAGCCCGCCGAGATGATCACGCCGATGATGATCAGGCCCAGGCTGACCTCATAGCTGATCATCTGCGCCGCCGACCGCAGCGAGCCCAGGAACGGGAACTTGGAGTTGGACGCCCAGCCCCCCATGATCACCCCATAGACCTCCAGCGATGAGACCGCGAAGATGAACAGGATGCCCACGTTGATGTCTGCCATGACCCAGCCCGGCGCGAAGGGAATCGCCACGAAGGCCAGCAGCGCCAACATCATCGACAGGAACGGCGCCAGGAAGAACACGAACTTGTCCGCGCCCGCGGGCACGACGATTTCCTTGACCACGAATTTCAGCGCGTCGGCGAATGTCTGAAGGACGCCCCAGGGCCCGACCACGTTGGGTCCACGGCGCATCTGCACCGCCGCCCAGATCTTGCGGTCGCCATAGACCATGTAGACCAGCGACAGCATCACGAAGACGATCAGCGCCAGGCCCTGCGCCAGCAGGATCAGCGCGATGCCCCAGGAGGATGCCCAAAATTCAGCCATGATGCCAGTCCCTTTGCCTTACGCCGTTGGAATGCCGCGTGCGTCGCATTCGCGCAAGGTCTCTTCCGTTTCCATCACCCGCAATCCCATCGGCTTGCTGTCCGACAGCAGGAACGCCGATCCGATCAGCAGCTTGCCGTTCCGTTCGGCCTGAAGCGTGCGGACATGCCGACCATAGGGGTTGCCGTTGTCGCGGGCCCAACCGGCCAATGCGCAGGTGGCATACGAGAACGCGATATCCGCGTCCACCCCCTGCTGCAGATTGGCCGTCACCTCGACCAGATCGGCGCCCGCGCCGCGGTTCAGCGGCACCACCTGCACGGCGATGAAGGATTCGGGCGCGATCTCGGTCCCCTCGGCCAGCACCGGCAGCGCGGGCTGGGTCCGGGCGGCGAACGCCTCCAACGCCTTTTGCTGCGCGGTCTTCTCCCGCGGGCGGTTGGGCGCGACCAAGCCTGCGAAATCCAGGTCCAGGTTCTGGTTCAGCGCCTCGAGGTCGGCCTCAGTCACAGCAAAGGCGTCGCGGCCGCCGGGGCTGTCCAGATCCATCGTCGTGACGCTGCCGTCCTCCTCCAGGATCAGGATCTCTCCCGACTGGCTGGACACGCGGGCGCGGCCAAGCCTGTCGCCCCCCGCCACCGAGGCCGCCACCGGAGGACGCGCCTCCGCCCCCCCACCGGTCGAGGTCTGCATGCAGCCCGACAGGGCCAAGACGGCCCCGATCAGGGCCGTCACCGAAGCGCTTGTCCGAACAGTGGGGGTCATCCTTGTTACTCCGCAGCCAACGCGGGCATATGGCGCGCCGCAGCCATGCGCGACAACTCTCCCATCAGCGGAGAGCTGCGTGCGATCGGGTTCGTCAGGTAGAAATCACGGATCGGGTTCACGAAGGCCGCCTGGCCCAAGTCCCGCATCGGCAGGGGCTGCCAGTCGCTCTCGACGACCTGATCGACCTGGCCCAGATGCGGCACCGCCTCGACCAGCGCACGACGCAACTGCGCCAGGCTGTCCCACGGCAGGGTCTGGCCCAGCTCGGCCGACAGGGCGCGCAGGATGGCCCAGTTCTCCTTGGCCTCGCCAGGCGCGAAATTGGCGCGCATGGCCAGCTGGGGACGGCCCTCGGTGTTCACGAACAGGCCCATCTCCTCGGTATAGCAGGCGGCGGGCAGGATGATGTCGGCGCGATGCGCGCCCCGGTCGCCATGGCTGCCCTGATAGATGACCACAGGACCCGCGGCGATCTCGACCTCATCGGCGCCCAGGTTGAAGATCACCTGCGCCCCGTCGATCACGGCGGACATCCCGCCCTCGGTCACGGCACCCACGTCCATCGCACCCACGCGGCCCGCGGCGGTGTGCAGGACCAGCAGGCGCGCACCGGTGGTCTGGGCCAGGGCCTGGGCGGCAGCCAGCACGGCCTCGCCGTCGGCCTCGCGCAGGGCGCCCTGCCCGATGATGATGATGCCCGCGTCCTCGGACTGTTCGGCCTTCTCCAGCAAGGCAAACAGCGCCGCGCGGTCGGTGCCCGCATGGTCATAATCGAAGGTCAGATCGACTGCCGGACCGACGACCGTGACCTGCGCGCCGCGTGCCCAGGCTCGGCGCAGGCGGGCGTTCAGCACGGCCGCCTCGTCGCGCGGGTTGGTCCCGATCAGCAGGATGGACGCGGCGGTGTCGATATCCTCGATCACCGCATTGCCAACATAGCCCGACCGGTTGCCCGCGGGCAGGCGCGCGCCGTCGTGCGGCATTCCACCGAACCGCCCAGCCCCTCGACCAGCGTCTTGAGGCTGAAGGCCGCCTCGACCGAGGCCAGATCACCGACCAGGCCCGCGACCTTGCCGCCCTGCATCGCGCGGGCGGCAGCCGTCAGCGCCTCGGGCCAGGTGGCCGGGCGCAGGCGACCGTTCTCGCGCAGATAGGGGGTATCCAGACGCTGGCGGCGCAGACCGTCCCAAACGAAGCGGGTCTTGTCGCTGATCCACTCCTCGTTCACCGCGTCATGGTTGCGCGGCAGGATCCGCATCACTTCACGGCCCTTGGTGTCCACGCGGATCGCGCTGCCAAGCGCGTCCATGACGTCGATCGTCTCGGTCTTGGTCAGCTCCCACGGGCGGGCGGTGAAGGCATAGGGCTTCGACACCAGCGCGCCAACCGGGCACAGGTCGATGATGTTGCCCTGCAGGTTCGATTCCAGCGTCTGGTTCAGATAGCTGGTGATCTCGCTGTCCTCGCCGCGGGCCGGTCTGGCCCATCTGGGTGATGCCCGCGACCTCGGTCGTGAAGCGCACGCAGCGGGTGCAGCTGATGCAGCGCGTCATGTGGGTCTCGACCAGCGGCCCCCAGGTTCAGCTCCTCGGAGGCACGCTTCGGCTCGCGATAGCGGCTGAAATCGACGCCGTACGCCATCGCTTGGTCCTGCAGGTCGCATTCGCCGCCCTGGTCGCAGATCGGACAATCCAGCGGATGGTTGATCAGCAGGAACTCCATCACGCCTTCGCGGGCCTTCTTGACCATCGGGCTGTTGGTGCGGATCTCGGACGGGGCGCCGTCGGCACCGGGGCGCATGTCCTTGACCTGCATCGCGCAGGAGGGCGGCGGGCTTGGGCGGGCGCCCACGACCTCGACCAAGCACATCCGGCAGTTGCCCGCGATGGACAGCCGCTCGTGATAGCAGAAACGCGGGATCTCGATCCCCGGCCTGCTCGCAGGCTTGGATCAAGGTCAAGTTCGGATCGACCTGGATCTCGATGCCGTCGATCTTGATTGTCCGCAATTCGGCCATGATGACTTCCTTATCTGGCACTCAGCAGCGATCCTGCGACCGTCTGCCGTGCGATTTCGTCCCGCCCGAGGCGGCAAAAGGTTTCCGGCTGTCCGTTCACGACACCGTTCTGGACCATATAGCGGTCTGCCTCGGCATAGATGCGTCGGCGATCCTCGCGGCTGTCCAGAAAGGTCTCGATCTCGGTCTCGGAATAGCCCTGATCCAGGGCATAGCGTTTCAGCGCGCGCGCCTCGCTGAAGGCACGGATCATCCGCGCGCTGATGTCGGGGCATCCCCGGCGCAGCATGTCGGCCACACGGGCCTGGACCAGCCGGTCGTTGATATAGGCCTCCTGGCTCAGCGGCACTTGCGCGGCGGCAGGAAGGGCCAGGAACGCCAGGGCGATGGCGGCAAGCATGGGTCGTTTCATCACGGCATCCTTTCGGTGATCACGTGCCTCCACGTAATCACCGGCCGGGCGCATTGCCCGACACGACCCCGTGCGGGGATCGTGATATGCCGCCGTCATGCTCATTCCCGCGGCCAGCGCGCCCGTGCGCCCGGTTTTCTTGGCGATCAGGCGGTCCTCGATCTCTCCGCGGAAATTGCGGATCAGGCCCTGGATCGGCCACGCCGCCGCATCGCCCAAGGCACAGATGGTGTGGCCTTCGACCTGCTTGGTCACATCCAGCAGCATGTCGATCTCCTCGACCTCGGCCTCGCCAGACACCAGGCGCGCCCATGACGCGCATCATCCAGCCGGTGCCCTCGCGGCAGGGCGTGCACTGGCCGCAGCTTTCGTGCTTGAAGAAGGCGGACAGGCGCCAGATCGCCTTGATGATGTCGGTCGACTGATCCATCACGATCATGCAGCCGGTGCCAAAGCTGGATTTCAGCTCGCGCATGCCGTCGTAATCCATGATGGCGTTCTCGCACTGCTCGCCGTCAGGACCGGGCAGGAGGCGCCGCCGGGAATCACCGCCTTGAGGTTCTTCCAGCCGCCACGCACGCCACCGCCATGCTTCTCGATCAGCTCTTTCATGCTGATCGACATGGCCTCCTCGACCACGCAGGGAGCGTTCAGGTGTCCGGTCAGGCCGAAACAGCTTGACGCCCGCGTTGTTCGGACGGCCAAAGCCCGCGAACCACTCCGCCCCGCGGCGCAGGATCGTCGGCACGACGGCGATGGATTCGACGTTGTTCACCGTAGTCGGGCAGCCATAGAGACCCGCACCCGCCGGAAACGGCGGCTTCATGCGCGGCATGCCCTTCTTGCCTTCCAGGCTTTCCAGCAGTGCGGTTTCCTCGCCACAGATATAGGCGCCGGCGCCGTGGTGCAGATAGAGGTCGAAATCCCATCCCGACCCGGCCGCATTTCGCGCCCAGAAGCCCTGCGTCATAGCATTCGTCGATGGCGGCCTGCAGAGCCTCCTTTTCGCGGATGTATTCGCCGCGCAGATAGATGTAGCAGGACATGCGCGTTCATCGCGAAGCTTGCGATCAGCGCACCCTCGATCAGGGTGTGCGGATCATGGCGCATGATCTCGCGGTCCTTGCAGGTCGCAGGCTCGGATTCGTCGGCGTTGATCACCAGATAGCTGGGCCGGCCGTCCGATTCCTTCGGCATGAAGGACCATTTCAGACCGGTCGGAAAGCCTGCGCCGCCACGTCCACGCAACCCCGAAGCCTTGACCTGCTCGATTATCTTGTCGCGCCCGCGGCCGATGATGTCGCCGGTCCCGTCCCAATGGCCGCGCTTCTGCGCGCCGGCCAAGCTGCGGTCGCCCATGCCATACAGGTTGGTGAAAATGCGATCCTGGTCTTTCAGCATCCGATACGTCCTTTATTCCCGGCGTCACGCATTCCTGCGCCGCCAGATACGCCAGGTCACGATCAGCGACCAGACAAAAGCGCCGATGGCGGCAAGGTCGGCCAGAAAGGCCCACCGCGCCGCCCAGTCATAGTGCTGCCCGATCGCCTGGATGGCGAGCCAGGATCAGCATGGTCGTCGCGATCACGATCGCGACCAGCCGCATCTGGCGGGCGTCCTGCGCAGGGTCCGCCATCACCCCGCCTCCTGCCTGCGTGCGGCCAGCGCGCGCGCCTGCCCCACCCAGTCGTCATGCGAATGCGCGACGCGGCGCGGCCGATCCCGGCCGCCATGCGATCCACATCGGCATCGTCCCAGGCCGCGATCTGCGCGAACCGCGTCACGCCCGCCTGTTCCAGCGCCTGCTGGACCTTCGGGCCGATGCCCTTGATGGCCCGCAGGTCGTCCGGCCCGCCGGCATAGATGCTGCGCGCGGCGTCCGGCGTCTCGCGCGGGGCGGCCGGCGGAATGGCATCCCCCGACGGCGCAATCTCGGGCGCAGCCGCAGGCGCCGGTGCCTGCCGGACGGGCGCGGCCGCGACAGGCTGAGACGGCAGCGGCATCGCGTCCCAATCCGGCGCGTCCATTCCGACCCCGCGGGGATCGCCAAGCCAAGCTACCATCAGGGCCAGCAGGCCACCCGCGATCAGCGCCAGCACCAAGGCCGCCAGCCAGCCCATCTGCCCGAACAGGCCGATGCCCAGAAAGACCAGCAGCGCCGCGACGGCTCCGGTGGTTCTGCTGGCGGGTGTCATGGCTGGCGTCCTTTCTGCGAGTCGTCGGGCTGCGGTCAGTCGCGGTCCTTGTCATCCTTGCGCCACATCGGCCGGTTCGCGCGCCGAAACCGGGCGCGCTGCCGAACTGGCCTGCGCCTCCTGCTCGGTCACGCCGGTCGAATCGACCGGTGCCCCGTCCGACGGGCGCGGTTCGCGTTCCGGCGCGGTGTCCACGCCGGTCTGGTCGTCCGCCGCGGCATCGGGCTTGCGGCGCCATTTCGTCAGGATCGGAACCTCGGTCCCGTCGATCCGCTTCAGCGTCTCGCCCAGGTCAGAGGCCAGTTGCACGCTGGCGTTGTGACCCTCCTGCCCCTTCAGATCAGCCAGGCTGGTCAGTCCGCTGACGGGTTCGGACGCAAAGCGGCCGGTCTGCGATCCGGGCACCGGAACCTCTCCGGCCGACATGCGGTCGATCAGCGCCTCAAGGCTCTCGGGCGTCAGATCCTCATAGTAATCCTTGCCAATCTGGGCCATCGGGGCGTTGGCGCAGGCGCCAAGGCACTCGACCTCCTCCCAGCTGAACTTGCCGTCGGCCGACAGGGTATGCGGCGTGGGCGCGATCTTGCGCTTGCAGACCGCGACCAGGTCCTCGGCCCCGCAGATCATGCAGGTCGTGGTGCCGCAGATCTGGATGTTCGCAACAGTCCCAACGGGTTGCAGCTGGAACATGAAGTAGAACGTCGCCACTTCCAGCGCCCGGATATAGGCCATGCCCAACAGTTCGGCGCAATATTCGATGGCAGGACGCGACAGCCAGCCTTCCTGTTCCTGGGCACGCCACAAGACAGGAATGATCGCCGATTGCTGACGACCCTCGGGGTATTTGGTGATCTGTGCCTGCGCCCATTCCAGGTTCGCAGGCGTGAATTCGAAACTGTCCGGCTGGACGGGGTGCAGGCGGCGCAGCATCAGCGGTCAACCTCTCCGAAGACGATATCCTGGGTGGCGATCAGGGCCGGGACGTCGGCCAGCAGATGGCCCTTGGACATCCAGTCCATGGATTGAAGGTGCAGGAACCCCGGCGCACGAAGTTTCGCACGATAGGGACGGTTGGTGCCGTCGCTGGACCAGATAGACGCCGAACTCGCCCTTGGGGGCCTCGACGGCGGCATAGACCTCTCCGGCGGGAACGCGGAAGCCCTCGGTGTACAGCTTGAAGTGATGGATCAGGCTTTCCATGTCCCGCTTCATGTCGCCCCGCTTGGGCGGGGTCAGCTTGCCGCGGGCCAGAACCTCGCCCGGCCCTTCGGCCCGCAGCTTGGCGATGGCCTGCTTCATAATCAGCGTCGATTCACGCATTTCCTGCATCCGGCACAGGAAACGGTCATAGCAGTCGCCGTTCGTCCCAACCGGGATCTTGAAGTCGAATTCGTCATAGCATTCATAGGGCTGGCTGCGACGCAGGTCCCAGGCCATGCCCGATCCGCGCACCATCACGCCCGAGAAACCCCAATCCAACGCATCCTGTTCGGACACGATGCCGATGTCGACCAGCCGCTGCTTGAAGATGCGGTTTTCGGTCAGCAGCGTGTCCAGATCGTCCAGAACCTTGGGGAAACGTTCGCACCACGCCTCCATGTCGTCCAGCAGGTCGGGGGTCAGGTCCTGATGGACGCCGCCCGGCCGAAATAGGCCGCATGCAGACGCGCGCCCGATGCGCGTTCATAGAAGATCATCAGATCCTCGCGCGCCTCGAAACCCCACAGCGGCGGGGTCAGGGCGCCGACGTCCAGCGCGCCGGTGGTCAGGCCCAGAAGATGGTTCAGGATACGCCCCACCTCGCAGAACA
This sequence comes from Paracoccus sp. NBH48, assembly GCF_015390265.1. Lineage (NCBI taxonomy): Bacteria > Pseudomonadati > Pseudomonadota > Alphaproteobacteria > Rhodobacterales > Paracoccaceae > Paracoccus > Paracoccus sp. NBH48. The sequence continues at coordinate 41,702 of NZ_VUOJ01000003.1, forward strand.
GCACCCGGATCAGGCTGGCGCGGCGCGGCACGACCGTGCCGGTCAGACGTTCGATCGCCAGGCACCAGGCGTGTTCCTGGTTCATCGGCGACACGTAATCCAGCCGGTCGAAATACGGCAGGTTCTGAAGATAGGTCCGGCTTTCCATCAGCTTCTCGGTGCCGCGGTGCAGCAGGCCGATATGCGGGTCGGCGCGTTCCACGACCTCGCCGTCCAGCTCCAGCACCATGCGCAGAACGCCATGCGCGGCAGGGTGTTGCGGACCGAAGTTGATGTTGAAGTTGCGAATGCGCTGTTCGCCGGTCACCAGGTCGTGGCTGCCGTCGTCATAGCTGTTCGCGCGGATGTCGCCGTCCATCATTTCGCGGCCCCCTTTTCGTCGCCGGGCAGGGCGTATTGCACGCCTTCCCAGGGCGACAGGAAATCGAACTGCCGGTATTCCTGCACCAGCGACACGGGTTCATAGATCACGCGCTTTTCGGCGTCGTCATATCGAACCTCGACATAGCCGGTGGTCGGAAAGTCCTTTGCGCAGCGGATGGCCGGAAAAACCATAGTCGGTCAGGATGCGGCGCAGGTCCGGATGACCGGTGAACAGGATCCCGAACATGTCGAAGATCTCGCGCTCGAACCAGTTGGCGGCCGGATAGATCGCGGTCAGCGTCGGCAGCATCTCATCCTCGCGGATGGCGACCTTCACGCGGATGCGGTGGTTCTGGTACATCGACAGGAAGTGCCAGACGACGTCGAACCGCTGCTGGGCGCGACGGGTAATCGACGGCGGTGATGTCGACCAGCGTAGAGAACCGGCAGCTGCTGTCGCTGCGCAGGAAATTCAGCAGATCCAGGATGCCGCTGGCCGTGGCCGTCACGGTCAGTTCGCCAAAGGCCACGTCGGTGCCGATGACCTCGTTCGGGCGGCGCAGCTTGATGTGCTCGGCCAGCTGGTCCAGCGCGTCGGGATCGGTATAGGTCGCCATGATCACCTCACCAGCGTGCCGGTGCGCCGGATGCGGCGCTGAAGTTGCAGGATGCCGTAAAGCAGCGCCTCGGCGGTCGGCGGGCAGCCGGGGACATAGATGTCCACGGGCACGATCCGGTCGCATCCGCGCACCACGGAATAGCTGTAATGGTAATAGCCGCCGCCATTGGCGCAGCTGCCCATGCTGATGACGTAACGCGGTTCCGGCATCTGGTCATAGACCTTGCGCAGCGCCGGGGCCATCTTGTTGGTCAGCGTGCCCGCCACGATCATCAGGTCCGACTGGCGCGGGGAGGCGCGCGGCGCGGTCCCGAAGCGTTCCAGGTCATAGCGCGGCATCGAGGTCTGCATCATCTCGACCGCGCAGCAGGCCAGGCCGAACGTCATCCAATGCAGCGAGCCGTTGCGCGCCCAGTTGATGATGTCCTCGGTTGTGGTCAGCAGGAAACCCTTGTCCTGCAGCTCCGCGTTCAGGGCCTTGGTCGCGTATTCGCGATCGGGTCCGGCGGTATTCGCCCCTGCCATCACGCCCATTCCAAGGCTCCTTTCTTCCACTCGTAGGCAAAGCCCACGGTCAGCACGCCCAGGAACGCCATCATCGACCAGAACGCGGTCTCGCTGATCGCCTGGAAGCTGACCGCCCAGGGGAACAGGAACGCGACCTCGAGGTCGAAGATGATGAACAGGATCGACACCAGATAGAATCGCACGTCGAACTTCATCCGCGCGTCGTCGAACGGGTTAAAGCCCGATTCATAGGCACTGACCTTTTCGGGGTCGGGATTGCGCACGGCGATGACGAACGCGGACAGCAGCAAGATCAGCGCAAGCGCCGAGGCCATCGCCGCGAAGACGAGGATGGGCAGATAGTCCTGCGTAATGTTTTGCACGGGTGACGATCCCCTTGTCGGTCGCGGGGATCACGGCTGACCCCGCGACGGGTTGGCTGAGTGCGGTTTAGACCCGTGACCGTCCGGGGTCAACGGGCGCAGGGGATCGAAAGCGCGGCGAATTGTTGCAATGCGGCGCGGATCAGTCGCGGATTTCGCCCGCGTCCACGCCCCAGATCGCCGTCTTGGGCACCCAGCCCCGCTGGCCGCCGCCCGACACGCGGCACCATTCGGGTTCGCATTCGTTCAGCCGCAGGATGGCACCGGCCTCGGCCCGCGCCACGATGTCGGAATCGCGATGCGGCCGGGCGCGCAGTTCCAGCATGTCTTGGGTGACCAGCGCGGTCCGGACCCCCGACAGCAGCGCATAATGGATCCAGCCCCCGGCCCCATCCTTGTCCTCGACCCGGCGCCAATGACCGAATTCGGCCACCACCCGCAGCGGCATCCCCGCATGGCGGAACACCCAGTCGATGCGATGAGACAGGCTGGGCCCGCGCCGGGCGTTGCCTTCGTTGCCCTTCAGGCTGACATAGCGGGGCAGCGGCAGGTTGGTCACCGGACCCCGCTGTTCGGTTGCACCCTGGCTTTGTTGCGGTTCGCTTTGGGCCATCGCCTGCGGGGCGGCAGCCCCCATCATCGCCACAAGCGCAAGTGCCACCCTTGCGCCCGTCCTGCCTGGCCGTGCCGTCATGCGTTGTCCGTTCCTGTCCTGTGCGGGGCGCGGACGCCCCTTCTGGGGTCTTGTTGCCTGCCCCTCAACGCGGGCAGTTTGCCAAAAGCGTCCGCCGATGGGAAGGGCGTGCCTGCAGGCGACCGATCAAGGCTCTGACACAGTGAGGTGACCATGCCCGCCACCCCCGCAGCCCCCCGCAGTAGACTGCGCGTCGCCGTGACGCGCCGCCTGCCCGAGGCGGTCGAGACCCGCATGTCCGAGCTGTTCGACGTGGCCCTGCGCGACGACGACCGCAAGATGTCGTCCGATCAGCTGGTATCGCTGATGCAGGACGCGGACGTCCTGGTGCCGACCGTGACCGACCAGATCACCGCCGCCATGCTGGCCCGCGCGGGCGAGCGGCTGAAGCTGATCGCGAATTTCGGCGCGGGCATCGACCATATCGACGTGATGTCCGCCCGCCAGCGCGGCGTCTTGGTCAGCAACACCCCCGGCGTCGTGACCGAGGACACCGCCGACATGACGCTGGCGCTGATCCTGGCCGTGACCCGCAAGATCCCCGAGGGCCTGGCCGAGATGCAGGCCGGACGCTGGCAGGGCTGGTCGCCCACCGCCCATCTGGGCGGGCGCGTCGGCGGGCGGCGTCTTGGCATTCTGGGCATGGGCCGCATCGGCCAGGCCGTCGCGCGCCGAGCCGCCGCCTTCGGCATGCAGGTCCACTATCACAACCGCCGCCGCCTGCGCCCCGAGATCGAGGAGGCCCTGGGCGCGACCTGGTGGGAGAGCCTGGACCAGATGCTGGCGCGCATGGACATCGTCAGCGTGAACGCGCCGCACACGCCCTCGACCTTCCACCTGCTGAACGCGCGTCGGCTGAAGCTGATGAAGCCGACCGCCGTGATCGTGAACACCTCGCGCGGCGAGGTCATCGACGAGAACGCCCTGACCCGCATGCTGCGGGCCGGAGAGATCGCGGGCGCGGGCCTGGACGTCTTCGAGCATGGCCACGAGATCAACCCCCGCCTGCGCGAGCTGCCCAACGTTGTCCTGCTGCCGCATATGGGCAGCGCGACCGTCGAGGGCCGCGCCGAGATGGGCGAGAAGGTGATCATCAACATCAAGACCTTTGCCGACGGGCACCGCCCGCCCGACCTGGTCGTGCCGTCGATGCTGTGATGACGATGCGTTGGGCCGTGTCGGCCCTGTTTTTCGTGAACGGCCTGCTGGTGGGCAGCTGGGCGCCGAAAATCCCCGTCCTGATGGAACGGCTTGGCATCACCGAGGCCAGCGCCGGGGTGATCGTGCTGGGGCTGGGCCTGGGCTCGATCTGCGTGATGCCGCTGTTCGGGGCGATGGTCGCGCGGGCCGGATCGGCCAGCGCCGTGAGGCTGGCCGCATGGCTGGCCGCGCCGTCGATGATCTGGATCTCTCTGGCGCCGACCTATTGGACCGTGGCGGCGACCGTGGTGCTGTTCGGCGGCATGGTCGGCGGCATGGACGTGGCGATGAATGCCAACGCGGTCGCCGTGGAACGCGCGCGCGGCCGGGCGATCATGTCGTCCTGCCACGGGTTCTGGAGCCTGGGGGCCTTTGCCGGCGCGGCCGCGGGCGGCTGGCTGATCCAGCGATTCGGGGAGCTGGCCCATGCCGCCGTCATCACCGCGGTCTTTGCGCTGGTGCTGCTGTGGGCGCTGTCCCGCCTGCTGGAGGACGCCCCCGAGGCGGGCGCGCCCAAGGCGCCGCTGCGCCTGCCGCGCAGCCCCCTGCCTTGGCTGATCGGGCTGATGGCCCTGGCCGCGATGATTCCCGAAGGCGCGATCCTGGATTGGGCCGCCGTCTATCTGCAGCGCGAGATGGGCGCGTCGCTGTCTGTCGCGGGCCTGGGCTTTGCCGCCTGCGCGGGCACGATGGCGGCGATGCGCTTTGCGGGCGACGGGCTGCGCCGACGCTTTGGCGCGGTCACCACCCTGCGCGCCAGTTCGGCCGTGGCGATGGCGGGCCTGGTCCTGGCCGGGCTGTCGAGCAGCCCCGCCCCGGCGATCGCGGGATTTGCGTTGGCGGGCATCGGCATCGCGAACATGGTGCCCATCGCCTTTTCCGCGGCCGGGAACGTGCCCGGGCTTGCCGCGGGCATGGGCCTGTCGGTGGTCACGATGATGGGCTATTCCGGCATCCTGCTGGCGCCGGGCAGCATCGGTTTTCTGGCCGAACGCCTCAGCCTTGGCACCATCTATCTGGGGCTGGCCGCCCTGCTGCTGATCCCGCTGCTGCTGTCCCGCCTGGCCGCCACCGCCGATTTCGAACCGCGCGACGACTGAGCGCGTCTTAACGGTACAGTTCGGCCGCGGCCGGAAAGCTGCGGTCACGGACCGCGGCCGCATATGCGGCGATGGCCTGGTCGGCCTCTTGGCCCAGTTCCCCGAAACGGCGGACAAAGCGCGGCACGCGACCCGACAGGCCCAGCATGTCGTCCAGCACCAGGATCTGCCCGTCGCAGCGCGCGCTGGCGCCGATACCGATGGTCGGCACGGCGATGGCATCGGTGATCTGATCGGCCAGGGCCTCCATCACCCCCTCGACCACGACGCTGAACGCGCCCGCATCGGCGACGGCGCGGGCATCCGCGACGAAGGCGGGCCAGGTGGCCGGATCGCGGCCCTGCGTCTTGAACCCCCCCATCGTGTTCGTGGCCTGCGGCGTGAGGCCGACATGGGCCATGACCGGGATGCCGCGGTCGACCAGAAAGCGGATGGTGGGGGCCATGCGGGCGCCCCCCTCCAGCTTGACGGCGGCCGGCGCCGGTCTGGGCCATCACGCTGGCGGCGTTGCGGAACGCCTGTTCCGGCGATTCCTCATAACTTCCGAAGGGCATGTCGATGACGACCATGGCGCGGTCGGACCCGCGCATGACGGCCTGGCCGTGCAGGATCATCATCTCCAGCGTGACCCCGATGGTCGAAGGCAGGCCGTGGACCACCATGCCCAAGCTGTCGCCCACCAAAATCACGTCCGCATGGGCATCAACCATTGCCGCCATCGGCGCGGTATAGGCGGTCAGCGCGACGATGGGGGTCGAACCCTTGCGGTCGGCGATCTGGGGCGCGGTGACGCGGCGGACGGGGGCTTGCGCGGACATGGGTCGGCCTTTCAAGGGGATGCGCGGGGCCGCGCGGGTCAGGGATGGGCGGTGCGCTGATCGATCAGCAGCACGTCGCCGAAACGGACGGCCAGCAGGATCGCCACCGGACCGCCTACGACGGCGATGCGTGACAGATCGCGCGCGTCGCGGATGTCGATCGAGCGGATGTCGGCCCGCGGTTCCGTGGACAGGATCGCGCGGATCTGGCGGCGCAGCAGGCTGACGGGCGTGCCCATCGCGACCGATTCCGCCGCATGGTCCAGCGCACGGGCCAGCACCGGGGCGGCGGCGCGATCCTTGGCCGTCAGGCGCTGGTTGCGCGAGGACATGGCCAGCCCGTCGGGTTCGCGCACGGTCGGCACGGGCAGGATGGTGACGGGAATGTCCAGGTCCTCGACCATGCGGGTGATCAGGGTCAGCTGCTGATAGTCCTTTTCGCCAAAGGCCGCGGCCTGGGGCTGGACGATGTTGAACAGCTTGGTGACCACGGTCGCCACGCCGCGGAAATGGCCGGGGCGCAGGCGGCCCATCAGGATGCCGCCCAACTGCGTCACCTGCACATGGGTCTGCGCACCGGGGCGCCAGATGTCGGACACCTGCGGCAGGAACACCGCGTCGCAACCGGCCTCGCGCAGCAGGTCCAGGTCCTGCGCCTCCTGCCGGGGATACTTGTCCAGATCCTCGTTCGGGCCGAACTGCGCGGGGTTCACGAAGATCGAGGTCACCACCCGGCCGCCGCCCTGCCCGTCCAGCCAGTCGCGGGCCCGCGCGACCAGGGTCAGGTGGCCCTGATGCAGCGCGCCCATCGTCGGCACCAGGGCTGTGCGGCCCGCGTCCCGGCGCCAGGCGCGCATGGCGTCGGTGCTGCGGCAGATGTCCATGGTGCCCCCTTGTTGGCGTGGGCCGCAACCTAGCGACGGGGGCGGGTCTGGGCAAGGCCATGTCGTTTTTCGCCCGCAGATGTCGGGCGCCTTTGACGCGGCGTTTCACCGATGGGGCATCACAGGCGAAACGGTTCCAACAGGAGAGCGCGATGACGTCGCATGTGAAGGTTCTGGTCGTGGGCGGAGGCGCGGTCGGATGCGGCATCGCGCTGCATCTGGCGCGCGCGGGCTGGGACACGCTGCTGGTCGAACGCGACGAGCTGACCGCCGGATCGACGTGGCACGCGGCAGGTCTGCTGCCCCTGTTCAACATGGGCTATGCGACCAGCCATATCCACGACTACTCGGTCAAGCTCTATGCCGGGCTGGAGGCCGAGACGGGGCTGAACGCGGGCTTCACCCGCTGCGGCAACCTGCGCATGGCGCAGACGGATGCGCGGATGGACGAATACATGCTGTATTCCGCCACCGCCGAGACGATCGGGATCGAGCATCAGTTCCTGACCCCCGCCCAGATCAAGGAGCGCTGGCCGCTGGTCCGCACCGAAGACCTGAAGGGCGCGCTGTTCCACCCGACCGACGGCTATATCAACCCCGCCGACGTGACCCAGGCCATGGCCAAGGGCGCGCGGATGGCGGGCTGCCGGATCGAGCGCAAGATCCAGGTGAACGCCTATCGCTGGACCGGCAGCGAATGGGTCGTGACGGTCGAGAAGATGGTGGACCGCGGCGGCAACCTGATCCCCTCCGGAGAGGTCTATGACATCCATGCCGAGCATGTCGTGACCGCGACCGGCAACCATGCGCAGCGCACGGCCAAGCTGCTGGGCATCAAGATCCCCGCCATCCCGGTCGAACACCAGTTCATCGTGACTGAGCCGGACCCCGCGCTAATGCGCTGGCGCGCCGAAGGCAACCCCGAGCATCCGGTCCTGCGCGATGCCGATGCCAAGTGGTATGTCCGCGAGGAGCGCGGCGGCTGGATCCTGGGCCCCTATGAGAAGGGCGCGCCTGCGCGCTTCGAATACGGCGTGCCGGACAGCTTCCGCGCCGATCTGTTCCCCCTGGACCTGGAGCGGATCGAGGAGGAGTACATGGCGATGATCCATCGCATTCCGACCTCGGAGACGGTGGGTCTGAAGGACGACTTCAACGGCCCGATCTGCTATACGCCCGACGGCAACCCGCTGGTCGGCCCCGCCGCCGGGCCTGCGCAACATGTGGCTGGCCGAAGGGTTCAGCTTTGGCATCACCGCAGCCGGGGGCGTGGGCCATTACCTGGCGCAGATGATGACCGAGGGCGAGGCCGAGATCGACATGGCCTCGCTGGACCCTCGCCGGTTCGGGTCCTGGATGACCACGGAATACGCCGCCCGCAAGAACGAGGAGGCCTATGACCACGTCTTCATCCTGCACCATCCCGACGAAGAGCGGCCCGCCTGCCGCCCCCTGCGTACATCCCCGGCCTATGACCGGCAGGCGGCGCATGGCGCGCAGTTCGGGCATGTGAACGGTTGGGAACGCCCGAACTACTACGCGCCCGAGGGCTTTGACGACCACGACAGCCGCAGCTTCCGTCGCGGCGGATGGTGGCAATACGCTAAGGCCGAGGCCGAGGCCGTGCGCCAGACGGCGGGGCTGGTCGATGCGACGGCGTTTGCCAAGCACACCGTCACCGGGCCGGGGGCGACCGCCTTCCTGGACTGGTTGACCACCAACAAGCTGCCCAAGGTGGGACGGATCAACCTGACCTATGCGCTGACCGATGCAGGCACGGTCCGGACCGAATACACCATCGTGCGGCGTGGAGAGCAGGACTATTACCTGGTCAGCGCCGGCGCATGGACCGACTACGACCGCGACAACCTTGTGAAGTCGGCGCAGGATTTCATGGCCGCCGGGGGCGAGTACGTCCATGTGCAGGACGTGACCACGCAATGGGGCGTCTTTGCCCTGGCAGGGCCTGAGAGCCGGACCATCCTGGCCCGGATGATCCGTGACGCGGAACCCGCGACCGCCCTGTCGAACAAGCGCTTTCCCTGGCTGTCGATGCGCAACATCGAGCTGGGCATGGTCCCGGTCATGGCCATCCGCGTCGCCTATACCGGCGAGCTGGGATGGGAGCTGCACCACCCAATCGAGATGCAGAACCACCTGTTCGACAAGCTGATCGCCGCCGGAGAGCCGTCTGGCATGAAGCTGGTCGGCGCGCGTGCGCAGAACTGGCTGCGCCAGGAGAAGTCGTACCGCGCCTTCGGCACCGAACTGGGCCGGGATGCGACGCCGCTGGAGGCGGGGCTTGACCGGTTCGTGGACCTGGGCAAGGAGTTCCGCGGCAAGTCCGCGATGCAGGCCAAGGGGATCCGGTCAACCTGCGTCACGCTGCTGATCGACGGGCCGGCGGATGCGGACCCCTGGGGCCGCGAGGCGCTGTTCCTGGACGGGGAAAAGATCGGGCGCCTGACCTCGGGTGGCTATTCGGCGGCCTTCGGCAAGCAGATCGGCATGGGCTATGTCCGCCCAGACCTGGCGACGCCCGGCACCAAGCTTCAGGTGCGGATGTTCCGCGAGCTGTATGACGCGGTGGTGACCGAGGACAGCCCGCACGACCCGCAGAACGCCCGCATCCGCGTCGACGGCTGACAAGGTTGCGCAGGCGGTCCCCCGCGATCGCCTGCGCACGGACGCCAAGGGTGCCGATGGTTGGATCGGCCTATGTCGTAACCGATTGAACGGCGTACGGGGCAGCGGGACTGACCATGGTCGCCGCATCCGGCGGATCATCCTCCGCGTGCCAACAAAAGCTGTTTGTGCACCCGGAATCACCCAGACCATTGTCGCAGGCAATCATGATGGAATTCGGGCTGTTGCCGCCTGACGCCAAGCCGCAGGCGACAAATGACAAAGGCCAGACCCGAAGGTCTGGCCTTTTGTTTTTGGAGCGGGCGAGGCGATTCGAACGCCCGACCCTAACCTTGGCAAGGTTATGCTCTACCCCTGAGCTACGCCCGCACTCCAGTTCCTCTTGCGATCCGTTTCACCGTCTCGCGTTCGGTGAGCGGGTATTTACGAAAGCCCGCCGGGGGGTGCAAGAGGAAAAAACGCACCATCGGCGATTTTCTTTTGCACCCCCTGCCCTACTCCGCGGCGCGGCTGCGGGCCGGGTTCAGCATGGGTCCAAGATAGCGCCCGGTATGGCTGGCCTCGACCTGCGCGACGTCCTCCGGCGTGCCTGCCGCCACGATCACCCCGCCACCATCGCCGCCCTCGGGGCCGATGTCGATGATCCAGTCCGCCGTCTTGATGACGTCCAGATTATGCTCGATCACGATGACCGAATTGCCCTGGTCGACCAGTTCGTGCAGCACCTCCAGCAGCTTGCGCACATCCTCGAAATGCAGGCCCGTCGTCGGCTCGTCCAGGATATACAGCGTGCGACCGGTGGACCGGCGCGACAGCTCCTTGGACAGCTTGACGCGCTGCGCCTCGCCACCCGACAGGGTCGTCGCCTGCTGGCCCACCTTGATGTAGCCGAGGCCCACCTGCATCAGCGCGTCCATCTTCTCGCGGATCGAGGGGACGGCGCTGAAGAATTCCTGCGCGTCCTCCACGGTCATGTCCAGCACATCGGCGATGGACTTGCCCTTGAACTGCACCTCCAGCGTCTCGCGGTTATAGCGCTTGCCCTTGCAGGTCTCGCACTCGACATAGACGTCGGGCAGGAAATGCATCTCGATCTTGATGACACCGTCGCCCTGGCAGGCCTCGCAACGGCCCCCCTTGACGTTGAAGCTGAACCGGCCCGGCTTGTATCCGCGTGCCTTGGCCTCGGGCAGGCCCGCGAACCAGTCGCGGATGGGCGTGAAGGCGCCGGTATAGGTCGCCGGGTTCGACCGCGGCGTGCGCCCGATGGGGCGCTGGTCGATGTCGATGACCTTGTCCAGATGCTCCAGCCCGCGGATCGTCTCGCAGGGCGCGGGGGTCTGGCGGGCGCCGTTCAGGCGCAGGGATGCGGTCTTGAACAGCGTCTCGATGGTCAGGGTGGACTTGCCGCCCCCCGACACGCCCGACACGCAGACGAAGCGGCCCAGCGGGAATTCGGCGGTGACGTTTTTCAGGTTGTTGCCGGTGGCCTTGACCACGGTGACCTTCTTGCCGTTGCCCTTACGGCGGGTCTCGGGGACCTCGATCGCGCGCTTGCCGGACAGATACTGTCCGGTCAGGCTGTCGGGATCGGCGGCAATCTCGGCGGGCGTGCCCTTGCTGACTACGGTGCCGCCATGCACCCCCGCCCCCGGCCCCATGTCAAAGACATAGTCGGCATGGCGGATCGCATCCTCATCATGCTCGACCACCAGGACCGAGTTGCCCTGGTCGCGCAGGTTCATCAGCGTGGTCAGCAGCCGGTCGTTGTCGCGCTGGTGCAGGCCGATGGACGGCTCGTCCAGAACGTACAGCACGCCCGTCAGGCCCGACCCGATCTGGCTGGCCAGGCGAATGCGCTGGCTTTCGCCGCCCGACAGCGTGCCCGCCGCGCGCGACAGGGTCAGATAGTTCAGGCCCACATTGACCAGGAATCCCAGCCGCTCGCGGATCTCCTTGAGGATTGCGGCGGCGATCTCGGCCTTCTGCTTGGACAGGTGGTTCGGCGCATCGGTGATCCAGTCCAGCGCCTCCTGGATCGACAGCTGCACGACCTCGCCCACGTGGTTGCCAGCGATCTTGACCGCCAGCGCCTCGGGCTTCAGGCGATAGCCCCCGCAGGCGCCGCAGGGCCGGTTGTTCTGGTAACGCTCGAACTCCTCGCGCACCCAGGCGCTGTCGGTCTCGCGCAGGCGGCGCTCCATGTTGGGAATCACGCCCTCGAAGACGCGGCTGATCTCATAGACACGGCCCGCGTCGTCAAAGCGGAACTTGATCTCGTCCTTGCCCGACCCGCGCAGAAACATCTGCTGAACGCTGTCGGGCAGGTCCTTCCACGGTGTCTTCTTGTCAAAGCCGTAATGCTTGGCCAGCGCGTTGATGGTCTGGGTCAGGTAGGCCGACTTGGTCTTGGCCCAAGGCACGATGGCACCCTTGTCCACCGACAGGGCCGCATCGGGCACGACCAGGCGGTCGTCGAAGAACAGCTCGACCCCCAGACCGTCACAGACCGGGCAGGCGCCGAACGGCGCGTTGAACGAAAACAGCCGCGGTTCGATCTCGGGGATGGTGAAGCCGCTGACGGGGCATGCGAACTTCTCGGAGAAGGTCAGGCGCTCGGGTTCGCCCTCGGCCCCCTCCTCCTGCGCCAGCTCCAGATGGGCGATGCCGTCGGCCAGGTTCAGCGCGGTGCGCAGACTGTCTGCCAGCCGCGTCTCCAGCCCCTCGCGCACGACGATGCGGTCGACCACGATGTCGATGTTGTGGCGGAACTTCTTGTCCAGGGTCGGCGCGTCGTCCAGGTCGTGGAAGGTGCCGTTGATCTTGACCCGCTGAAAGCCCTGGCGGCGCAGCTCGGCCAGCTCCTTCTTGTACTCGCCCTTGCGGTCGCGGACGATGGGGGCCAGCAGATAGGCGCGCGTGCCTTCGGGCAGGGCCATGGTGCGGTCGACCATGTCCTGCACCTGCTGCGCCTCGATCGGCAGGCCGGTCACGGGGGAATAGGGCGTCCCGGCGCGCGCGAACAGCAGACGCAGATAGTCGTAGATCTCGGTGACCGTGCCCACGGTGGAACGCGGGTTCTTGGAGGTGGTCTTCTGCTCGATGCTGATCGCGGGGGACAGGCCGCTGATATGGTCGACATCGGGCTTGCCCATCATGTCCAGAAACTGGCGCGCATAGGCCGACAGGCTTTCGACATAGCGGCGCTGCCCCTCGGCATAGACCGTATCGAAGGCCAGGGACGACTTGCCAGACCCCGACAGACCGGTGATCACCACCAGCTGATCGCGGGGGATATCCATGTCGACGTTTTTCAGATTGTGTTCGCGCGCGCCGCGAACCTCGATGAACTTCTGTTCCATACGTGCCCCTCTGACCAGTCGCATCAGATAGGGACGCTTGGGCGAAAAGCAAGTTCCATCTGCGAACGAAGGCGGAACATCGCTGCGGCACCGTGACATCTGCTGCGTCGGCTATCAGCTTTTGGTCGCAGATCACGGGGCGGAGGCTTCTGGTTATCGCTAACACTTGCGCTGCATCGCAGCACGGATAGGATGCTTGGCAACGAGGAAGGGGGCTTGGCATGTTCAAGAAGATTTTGGTGGCAAACCGGGGCGAGATTGCCATTCGCGTGATGCGGGCGGCCAACGAGCTGGGCAAGAAGACGGTCGCCGTCTATGCCGAGGAGGACAAGCTGGGCCTGCACCGCTTCAAGGCGGACGAGGCCTATCGCATCGGCGAGGGGCTGGGACCGGTCGCGGCCTATCTGTCCATCCCCGAGATCATCCGCGTGGCCAAGCTGTCGGGCGCCGACGCGATCCATCCGGGATACGGCCTGCTGTCCGAGAACCCCGACTTCGTCGATGCCTGCACGGCGGCCGGCATCACCTTCATCGGTCCGCGCGCCGACACGATGCGCGCGCTTGGCGACAAGGCCAGCGCGCGGCGCGTGGCGATCGAGGCGGGCGTGCCGGTGATCCCCGCGACCGAGGTGCTGGGCGAGGATTTCGACGCCATCAAGCGTGAGGCGGCGGATGTGGGCTATCCGCTGATGCTGAAGGCGTCCTGGGGCGGTGGCGGGCGCGGCATGCGCCCGATCAACAGCGAGGCCGAGCTGGTCGAGAAGGTCCGCGAGGGTCGCCGCGAGGCCGAGGCCGCCTTCGGCAATGGCGAGGGTTATCTGGAGAAGATGATCCTGCGCGCCCGCCATGTCGAGGTGCAGCTGTTGGGCGACACGCATGGCGGCCTGTATCACCTCTATGAACGCGATTGCACCGTGCAGCGCCGCAACCAGAAGGTCGTCGAACGCGCCCCCGCCCCCTACCTGACCGAGGCGCAGCGCGCCGAGGTCTGCGGCCTGGCGCTGAAGATCGGGCAGGCGGTCGGCTATCAGAACGCCGGCACGGTCGAGTTCCTGATGGATATGGACAGCCAGCAGTTCTACTTCATCGAGGTGAACCCCCGCGTCCAGGTCGAGCATACCGTGACCGAGGAGGTCACCGGCATCGACATCGTGCAAAGCCAGATCCGCATCGCGGAGGGCGAGACGCTGGCCAGCGCCACGGGCCATGCCAGCCAGGCCGACATCACCCTGTCGGGCCATGCCCTGCAATGCCGGGTGACGACGGAAGATCCGCAGAACAACTTCATCCCCGATTACGGCCGCATCACCGCCTATCGGTCGGCCACCGGCATGGGCATCCGCTTGGACGGCGGCACGGCCTATTCGGGGGGCGTCATCACGCGCTATTACGATTCGCTGCTGGTCAAGGTAACGGCCTGGGCGCAGACCCCCGACCAGGCAATCCGCCGCATGGACCGCGCGCTGCGCGAGTTCCGGGTGCGTGGCGTTTCCACCAACATCGACTTCGTCATCAACCTGCTGAAACATCCGACCTTTCTGGATGACACCTACACGACCAAGTTCATCGACACGACCGATGACCTGTTCGACTTCAAGAAGCGTCAGGACCGCGCGACCAAGATCCTGACCTATCTGGCCGACATCAGCGTGAACGGGCATCCCGAAACGGCGGGCCGCGCCCTGCCCCCGGCCCAGGCCCGCGCGCCGGTCCCGCCCGCCCCCAAGGCCGCTCCTGCGCCCCGGCACCCGCCAGCTGCTGGAGACCAAGGGCGCCCAGGCCGTGGCCGACTGGATGGCCGCCCAGACCCAGCTGCTGATCACCGACACCACGATGCGCGACGGGCACCAGTCGCTGCTGGCGACACGGATGCGGTCGATCGACATGATCCGCGTGGCGCCCAGCTATGCTGCGAACCTGCCGCAGCTGTTCAGCGTGGAATGCTGGGGGGGCGCGACCTTCGACGTGGCCTATCGCTTCCTGCAGGAATGCCCCTGGCAGCGCCTGCGCGACATCCGTGCGCAGATGCCCAACCTGATGACGCAGATGCTGCTACGCGCGTCGAACGGCGTGGGTTACACCAACTATCCCGACAACGTGGTGCAGTTCTTCGTGAAGCAGGCCGCCGAGACCGGGGTCGATGTGTTCCGTGTCTTCGACAGCCTGAACTGGGTCGAGAACATGCGCGTCGCGATGGACGCGGTGATCGACAGCGGCAAGGTCTGCGAAGGCACGGTCTGCTATACCGGCAACATGCTGGACCCCGACCGGTCCAAATACGACCTGCAGTATTACGTGAAAACCGCGCAGGAGCTGAAGGCCGCGGGCGCGCATGTGCTGGGCCTGAAGGACATGGCGGGCCTGCTGAAGCCGCCCGCCGCCCGCATCCTGATCAAGGCCCTGAAGGAGGAGGTCGGCCTGCCGATCCACTTCCACACACACGACACCAGCGGCATGGGCGGTGCCACCATCCTGGCCGCCGCCGATGCGGGCGTCGATGCCGTCGATTGCGCGATGGACGCGCTGTCGGGCAACACCAGCCAGCCGACCCTGGGGTCCGTGGTCGAGGCATTGGCCCAGACCGATCGCGACACCGGCCTGGACATCGGCGCCGTCCGCGCGATCAGCAACTATTGGGAACGCGTGCGCGAAAGCTATGCCGCGTTCGAATCAGGCCTGCAGTCCCCGGCCTCCGAGGTCTATCTGCATGAGATGCCCGGCGGGCAGTTCACCAACCTGAAATCGCAGGCGCGGTCGATGGGCCTGGAGGATCGTTGGCACGAGGTGGCGCAGGCCTATGCCGACGTGAACCGGATGTTCGGCGACATCGTCAAGGTCACGCCGTCGTCCAAGGTCGTGGGCGACATGGCGCTGATGATGGTGTCCCAGAACCTGACCCCGAGGACGTCATGAACCCCGACCGCGACATGTCCTTCCCCGATTCGGTGGTGGACATGATGCGCGGCAACCTGGGCCAGCCCCCCGGTGGCTGGCCACGGGCGATCCAGGCCAAGGTGCTGAAGGGAGAGACCCCGATCACCGACCGCCCCGGCGCCCATCTGGAACCCGTCGACCTGGAGGCCGAGCGCGCCAAACTGTCAGAGATGCTGGACGGCAAGACCATCGACGACGAAGATCTGAACGGATACCTGATGTATCCCAAGGTCTTCACCGACTACATGCAGCGCCATGAGACCTATGGCCCGGTGCGCACCCTGCCGACCCGCACCTTCTTCTACGGCATGGAGCCGGGCGATGAGATCAGCGTCGAGATCGACCCGGGCAAGACGCTGGAGGTCCGCCTGCTGACCCTGGGAGAGACCGACGAGACCGGCCAGATGAAGGTCTTCTTCGAACTGAACGGCCAGCCGCGTCAGGTCCGCGTTCCGAACCGCTCCGCCACCGGCGCGCAGGCGGCGCGCCCCAAGGCCGATGCCGCGAACCCCGGCCATGTGGGCGCGCCGATGCCGGGCGTCGTGGCGTCCGTCGGCGTCGCTCAGGGCGCCCAGGTCAAGCAGGGCGATCTGCTGCTGACGATCGAGGCGATGAAGATGGAGACCGGCCTGCACGCCGACCGCGACGGCACCATCAAGGCGCTGCATGTCGGCCCCGGCCAGCAGATCGACGCCAAGGACCTCCTGGTCGAGATCGAATGAGCCACAGGGCCGGGGAACGCCGCCCCGGCCCCGCACGACCGCGCCGCGTCAGCGGCGCCTCAGGCCGGGCGGCAGCACGCCGACCATCGGTCGGCACCCCCGCCCCGTCCCGTCACACCCTCAACCGTCGCAGCGCTGGTAAAGGCGCGTGCCGCCCGCATCCGTCAGGCGCAGCGCCGCTCCCTCCATCGTGGCGCTGACGGCACGCGTGTCCGTCATGCCCTCGCTGGAACAGCTCAGCGTCACCGCCCCGTCCGTCCCCACCGCGCCGCGCGTGCAGCGTGCCTCATAGAACCGCCAGCTTTCCCCCGCCAGCGTCAGCCGCGTCTCCGAGGCCGGATCCCCGCAGGCCTCGGCCCGCAGATCATAGGTCCCGTCGACCAGCGCCGTGCTACCCTGCGCGGGGGGGCGGCACGGCGCCGCCGCCGGTCTCGGTCTTGCAGGCCGCGAGGGCCAGCGCCGCCAGAAGGGCGGCGGGCAGGATGGGGGGTCATGGGTCTTCTCCTTCTTTCTGTCGCGCGGGCCTCAGTCCAGCCCGCGCCCTTTCAGCAGGGCATCGACGCCCGGCATGCGGCCCCGAAAGGCCATCCACAGCTGATCCGCCGGGGCAGACCCGCCCTTGGACAGGATCGTCTCCTCCAGCCGCCGCGCGGTGGCGGGGTCGAAGATGTCGCCGGTCTCGGCAAAGGCCTCGAAGGCGTCGGCATCCATCACCTCGGACCACATGTAGCTGTAATAGCCCGCCGCATAGCTGTCGCCCGCAAAGACATGCGCGAAATGCGGCGTCGCATGGCGCATGGGGATGGCGTCCGGCGCCTCCAGCGCCGTCAGCACGTCGGCCTGCCGTGCCATCGGGTCGGATGCCGGCGCACCTTCGTGAAAGGCCAGGTCCACCAATGCGCTCTCCAGATATTCCACGGTCGAGAACCCTGCCCCGGCCTTGCCCGCCGCCAGCATCCGGTCGCGCAGATCGGCGGGCAGGACCTCGCCCGTCTCATGGTGGCGCGCATGGGCGTCCAGCACCGCGGGCTGCTCCAGCCAGTGTTCATAAAGCTGGCTGGGCAGTTCCACGAAATCCTGAGCAACCGAGGTCCCCGAGATCGAGGGCCAGGTCACATCCGACAGGATGTGATGCGTCGCGTGGCCGAATTCGTGGAACAGCGTGCGCGCATCGTCCCAGGACAGGAAGGCCGGTCCACCCGGCTGGTCCGGCGGGGTGAAGTTGCAGACGTTGACCACGATCGGCCTCTGACCGTTACCGATCTTGTGCTGCATCTGCAGGGCCGAACACCACGCCCCCGACCGCTTGGACGGCCGCGCGAAATAGTCGCCCACAAAGACGGCCATCAGCTGACCGTCGCGGGTGATCCGCCAGGCGCGCACGTCGGGCGTCCAGAGCGGCGCCTCCAGCGGCTGGAACTCAAGGCCGAACAGGCGATGCGCGACGTCGAAGACCGCGCCCAGCATCGCGTCCAGCGTCAGATAGGGGGCCACGTCATCGGCGTCGAAATCATGCGCGCGGGCGCGATGCCGTTCGGCATAGAGGCGCCAGTCCCAGGCCTCCAGAGGACCATTGACGCCGTCCTCGTGCAGCATTTGGGCCAGCACCTGCTGATCGGACAGCGCACGGGCGCGCGCCGCGGTCCAGACCTGGGACAGCAGATCGCGCACCCGCTCGGGCGTCGCCGCCATCTGCGTTTCCAGCTTGTAGCTGGCGAAATCGGCATAGCCCAACAGCTGCGCGCGCTCATGGCGCAGGGCCAGGATCTCGGAGACCAGCGGCAGGTTGTCGGTCGCCGCGCCGCCTGCCCCCGAACCCGACCCCCGTGCGGTCCAGGCCCGGAACGCCGTCTCGCGCAACGCGCGGTCCTGCGCATGTTCCAGGAAGGGCACGATCAACGAACGGTTCAGCGTCACCACCTGCCCCGTCATGCCGCGTTCGCGCGCCGCCGCCCGCATGGCACGGACCAGCC
The DNA here is from genome assembly GCF_015390265.1 of Paracoccus sp. NBH48. Taxonomy (NCBI): domain Bacteria; kingdom Pseudomonadati; phylum Pseudomonadota; class Alphaproteobacteria; order Rhodobacterales; family Paracoccaceae; genus Paracoccus; species Paracoccus sp. NBH48. The sequence continues at coordinate 59,907 of NZ_VUOJ01000003.1, forward strand.
AGTCTGGCAGACCCGCCAGGGCATCGTCGGCCACGGACAGCACAAACTCGCGTTCGTCCGTCAGCACGTTCTGGGTGAACTCGGTGGTCAGCACGGCCAGCCGGGCGCGGATCTGGGCCATGCGGGCGCGGCCCGCCTCGTCCAGGCCCGCCCCGGCCCGCGTCAGGTCGCGCAGCGCCAGTTCGGTGATGCGCCGATCCTCGGGTGACAGGCTGGCGGCGGCGGCCGCCACGGCGCGCACGCGGGCGTACAGACGCGGATCCATGCTGATCCGGCTGCCGTATTCGGCAAGCCTGGGGGCGAAATCACGCTGCAGCGCCTGGCGCACGTCGTTCGAATCGACCCCGGCCAAGGTGTAGAACACCGAAAGGACGCGGTTCAGATCCTCATCCGCGGTCTCCATCGCCGCGATGGTGTTGGCAAAGTCGGGCGCGTCGGGGTTGGCGGCGATCGCCTCGTTCGCGGCTTCGGCCGCGGCCAGCGCCTGGTCAAAGGCGGGGGCGAAATCCGTATCGTGGATCAGGTCGAAACGCGGCAGGCCTTCGGGGCCGGTCCAGCGGGTCAGTTGCGGGTTCATCAAGACCTCCTGTCGTCGACAGGTAGCCTAGGGTTGCGCCGCGCCGGGTTCCAGCGCCGATTGCGCCCCGCAGACCGGACAGGCCGGGTCCTGCGCGCAGGCGATCGTCCGGGTTTCGCCATAGAGCCCGTCGAACAGCATCATCCTGCCGCGCAGGCCCTGTCCCGCGCCGGTTAGGTGCTTGATCGCCTCCAGCGCCATCAGGCTGCCGATCACGCCGGGCAGCGCGCCGACCACCCCCGCCTCGGCGCAGGGGGCGTCGCGTTCGGGGGCCATGGGGAACAGGCAGGCCATGCAGGGCCCGCCGCGGGCCGGATCGAACAAGGTCACCTGGCCCTCCCATTGGCCGATGGCGCCCGACAGCAGGGGCACCCCCGCCGCCACGCAGGCCCGGTTGATCGCGGCGCGGCCCGCGAAACTATCGGTGCCGTCGATGACCAGATCATGTCCCGCGATCAGGTCGCGGTCGCCTTCGGTGATGCGGCGGATCAGGGGCGTCACGTCCAGATGCGGGTTCAGCCGCAGCATCGCCTCGGCCGCGGCATAGGCCTTGGGTTCGCCGCGCAGATCGTCGCGAAAGATCACCTGGCGCTGCAGGTTGGACAGGCTGACCGTGTCGTCATCGGCCAGCGTGATCCGCCCCACCCCGGCTGCAGCCAGGTACAGGCAGACGGGCGAGCCCAGCCCCCCTGCCCCGACGACCAGCACCCGCGCGCCCTTGAGCCGCATCTGACCCGCACCGCCGATCTGGTGCAGGACCAGATGGCGGGCATAGCGGTCCAGCTCTGCGTCCGACAGTCCGGCATCGCGGGTTACGGGGGCGGGCGCGGGCGTGGCCTGAACGCGCAGTCGCGCCAGCAGCCGGCGATAGCCGATGACCAGCATCACCACCGCGCCCAGAACCAGCCAGCCCGCCGCGCTGCCACCAAGGGCGGCGGCAGCACCGCTGCCCGGCGCGATCACCTGCAGCGACAGCATGCCGACCCACAGGATCCCCACCATCAGCAGCACCACCTGGCGTGGCAGATGCAGCACCCGGCCCAAAATCAGCAGCATCACGATCAGGAAGACGCCGGTCACAGCCCCGTCCCCCCGGTGGAACCGAACCCGCCCTGCCCGCGCGCGGTGTCGTCCAGCGAATCGACCAGTTCGAACCGGGCCTGCGGCGCGGGGGCCACGACCATCTGGGCGATCCGGTCGCCGTGGCGGATGGTGAACGGCGCATCGCCCAGGTTCAGCACGATCACCCCCAGGGGGCCGCGATAGTCGCAGTCGATGGTGCCGGGGCTGTTGGGCAGGGTCAGGCCGTGCTTCAGCGCCAGCCCGGACCGGGGGCGGACCTGGACCTCCCACCCCTGCGGGATGGCCAGGGCCAGCCCGGTGGGGATGAGCGCGCGGCCCATCGGCTGCAGGGTCACCCCCTGCAGCCGGTCCGCGGGGGCCAGGTTGGCGCACAGGTCGGCTCCCGCCGCCCCCGCCGTCTGATAGGACGGCAGCGGAAGGGCGGAGTCGGCATCGGGAAGGCGCATCACGCGCAGGACAGGCTGGTGGGTCATGCCCCTATCCATGCAACGCAAAAGACCGCGCGGCAATGCCGCACGGCCTTTCAGCATGTCGCAGTCGGGATGGATCAGCGCGGAGCGATCATCATCACCATCTGGCGACCTTCCAGCTTGGGCATGGTCTCGACCTTGCCGGCCTCCCCGACGTCATCGCGGACGCGGTGCAGCAGTTCCAAGCCAAGATCCTGGTGGGCCATCTCGCGGCCGCGGAAGCGCAGGGTCACCTTGACCTTGTCGCCGCCTTCCAGGAACTTCAGCACGCTGCGCATCTTGACATCATAGTCGTGGGTATCGGTTCCAGGACGGAACTTGATCTCCTTGACCTCGATGACCTTCTGCTTCTTGCGGGCCTCGGCCTCGCGTTTCTGCATCTCGTACTTGTACTTGCCGAGGTCCATGACCTTGCAGACCGGGGGGCCGCGTTCGGCGAAATCTCGACCAGATCCAGCCCGGCATCCTGTGCCATCTGCATGCCGACCGACGGCGGCACGACGCCGATGTTTTCCCCTTCGGGACCGATCAGGCGGATTTCGGACACGCGGATGCGTTCGTTGGTGCGGGGACCGGTGTCACGTTGGGGCGGTGCGTTATGCGGGCGGCGGGCTATGGCGTTGCTCCTTTTATGGCCAATGCGAAGTGACAGGAAAATAAGGGCGACCGCGCCATTATTCAACCGGAATTGATCAGGACGGGGCGCAATTCGGCCCTGCGGCGACCCGATCCGGGGGCAATCGGGGGGTGCGGCGCTTTTCCGGCGCGGGGGGCTGTGTCATAGAGTGTGCAAATGCCGTGAACATCAGGGGTCCATGATGCCGAAACTGTTGCCCATCGTCGTGATTCTGGTTCTGGCCGCGGGGGGCGCGTCATACCTGATGCAAGACCGCACCGACGAACCCGTTGAGATGGCCCAGGCCTCCGAGGCCCCGACCGCGGCCCCCGACACCGTCGCGGGCGACGCCGCGCGCCTGGCCGACGATGCCGCCGACGCCGCACAGACAGCCGCGGAAACCGCAGACGAGGCCCCCGCGACAGAGGCGACGGACAGCCAGGATGCGGCCAATGCCGCAGCCGATGCGGCCGCCGACGCCGCCGCCATCGCCGCCGATGCCGCGGCCGAGGCCGTCGCCGCATCGAACGACACCGGCGCCGCGCCGGCCAGCGACGCGGCGGACGCCGCCGAAGCCGCGGCCGAGGCCGCGCTGGACGCCGCCGACCGGGCCGCGGCTGCCGCCGCGGGCGCCACCGCGGGCGTCACCGGCCTGACCGCCGACGCCGCCGCGCAGGAGGCCGCCAGCGCCGCGCAGGACGCGGCGGAGGCCGCCGCCGAGACGGCCGATGCCGCCACCGTCGCCGCCCGGATCGAGGCGCTGCTGACCCCCGAGGGCTTCGACCGCGCCCAGGTCGACAGCATCATCGACAGCGCGGCCATCCCCGACACGCAGAAGCAGACGCTCAAGCAGCTGGTGTCGCAGGCACAGGGCGACCCCGCCCTGCTGGCCGCCGCGCTGGAGCAGGTCAAGGCGGTCATGCGCTGATGACGGTCCTGCCGATCCGGGACATGGCGCCGTTCCTGGCCGGGCGGCCCGCCGTCCTGGCCCGCGGACCGCTTGCCGTGATCCTGGTCGAGGACGACACCGCCGTCGCGGCGACGCTGCGCCATCATCTGGACCGGGGCTTTCGCCACATCCTGCTGATGTCGGACCAGCCGCAGGATCTGCCCGACGCGATGGCCGCGCAGGTCACGCAGCTGCGCTACGACCCGCGCAGGCCCGCGGCCCATGTCCAGGCGGTGAACGCGGTGATCCGCGCCGTGCCGACCGGCACCTGGCTTTACTACGGCTTCAACGCCGAGTTCCTGTTCTATCCCTTTTGCGAGACCCGAAGCGTTGGAGAGATGCTGGCCTTTCACACCGAGGAACGGCGCGCCGCGATGCTGTCCTATGTGATCGATCTTTATGCGGGCGATCTGCGGGCCTGCCCCGACGCGGTCGATCTCGACGGGGCGCTGTTCGACCGGACGGGATACTATGCCCTGGGCCGTCGCGGCGCGGACGGCCAGATCCGCGAACGCCAGCTGGACTTTCATGGCGGCCTGCGCTGGCGCTATGAGGAGTTCCTGCCGGCAGACCGTCGCCGCATCGACCGCATCGCGCTGTTCCGTGCCGCCCCCGGCCTGACGGTGACCGCCGACCACCGCTTCTCGATCGAGGAGTACAACACCTATTCCTGTCCCTGGCACCACAACCTGACGGCCGCTGTGGCATCCTTTCGGGTCGCCAAGGCGCTGGTACGCAACCCCGGATCGCGCGAACAGGTCCGCGACATGACCTGGCGCAATTCGCACCGCTTCGACTGGACCAGCCAGCAGCTGATGGACCTGGGCCTGATGGAGCCGGGACAGTGGTTCTAGACGGCCGCGGCTTGCCCTTGCGCGGGTCTTGCCCCGGATGATAGACCCTGCGGCAACCTGAAAAACCGACCGGCCCGCAGGGGCTGCACAGATGAAGGCATGACCCGGATGGCATTGACCCAGACCAGCTTCGACCGCGACGACCTGCTTGCCTGCGCGCGCGGAGAACTGTTCGGCCCCGGAAATGCCCAGCTGCCCGAACCGCCCATGCTGATGATGGACCGCATCACCGATGTGTCCGAGGACGGCGGCGCGCATGGCAAGGGCCATATCGTCGCCGAATTCGACATCACGCCCGACCTGTGGTTCTTCGGCTGCCACTTTCCCGGCAACCCGATCATGCCCGGCTGCCTGGGCCTGGACGGGCTGTGGCAGCTGACCGGCTTCAACCTGGGCTGGCGCGGCTGGCAGGGGCGCGGTTACGCCCTGGGCGTCGGAGAGGTCAAGCTGACCGGCATGGTGCGGCCCGACCGCAAGATGCTGCGCTATACCGTCGATTTCACCAAGGCCGTCCAGACCCGTCGCCTGACCATGGGCGTGGCCGATGGCCGGGTCGAGGCGGACGGAGAGCTGATCTATCAGGTCAAGGACATGAAAGTGGCCCTGTCGGCCAGCTGACCCCACCCATTCAAGGAGGCCCCCATGCGTCGTGTCGTCATCACCGGGCTTGGTATCGTATCCCCCATCGGCAACAATGCCGACGAGGTCACTGACAGCCTGCGCGCGGGCAAGTCGGGCATCGTTTTCGCCCCCGAATATGCCGAGCACGGCTTTCGCAGCCAGGTCCACGGCATGCCGCAGATCGTGCTGGAGGACCATATCGACAAGCGCAACCTGCGCTTCATGGGTCCGGGTGCCGCCTACAACTTCCTGGCCATGGAACAGGCCATCAAGGACAGCGGCCTGGAGGAAGGCGACGTGTCGAACGAGCGCACCGGCCTGATCATGGGATCGGGCGGGCCGTCCACGTCGAACTTCTTTCTGGCGCATCAGACGGTGATCGAGAAGGGCAGCCCCAAGCGCATGGGCCCCTTCATGGTCACGCGCTGCATGTCCTCCACCAATTCGGCCTGCCTTGCCACGCCCTTCAAGATCAAGGGCGTGAACTACTCCATCACCTCGGCCTGCGCGACGTCGGCGCATTGCATCGGCAACGGGGTCGAGCAGATCCAGATGGGCAAGCAGGACATCGTCTTCGCCGGCGGCGGCGAGGAGCTGGACTGGACGCTGTCGTGCCTGTTCGACGCGATGGGCGCGATGTCGTCGAAATACAACGACACGCCCGAGACCGCGTCGCGCCCCTATGACGCGACCCGCGACGGGTTCGTGATCGCGGGCGGCGGCGGCGTCGTCGTGCTGGAGGAACTGTCCCACGCCCTGGCGCGCGGCGCCAAGATCTATGCCGAGGTCACGGGTTACGGCGCGACCAGCGACGGCTACGACATGGTCGCCCCCTCCGGCGAGGGCGGCGAGCGTGCGATGCGCGTGGCCATGTCCACCCTGCCCGAGGACCGCAAGGTCAGCTACATCAATGCGCACGGCACCTCGACGCCCGTGGGCGATCTGGGCGAGATCAAGGCCATCCGCCGCATCTTCGGCGAGGGATCGACCCCGCCCGTCAGCTCGACCAAGTCGCTGACCGGGCATTCCCTGGGTGCGACCGGCGTCCACGAGGCGATCTACAGCCTGCTGATGTTGCAGAATGACTTCATCGCGGCCTCGGCGAACGTCACGACGCTGGACCCCGAGATTCAATCGGGCGAGATTGCGACCAGCCGCGTGGACAACGCCGGGTTGGATTCGGTCCTGTCGAACAGCTTCGGCTTTGGCGGCACGAATGCCACCCTGCTGATGTCGCGCTATCAGGACTGAGGCAAAGGACCAACGCATGGGCGATCTTCTGAAGGGCAAGCGCGGGCTTGTGATGGGGGTCGCCAACGAGCGGTCCATTGCCTGGGGCATCGCGCGCGCGCTGGCCGACCAGGGGGCAGAGCTGGCGTTCAGCTATCAGGGCGAGGCGTTCGGCAAGCGGGTCGAACCGCTGGCGGCCTCCGTCGGGTCGGACCTGCTGGTCGATGTGGACGTGACGAACGACGCGTCGCTGGACGCGGCCTTCGCCACGCTGGCCGACCGGTGGGGTTCGATCGACTTTGTGATCCACGCCGTCGCCTTCTCCAACAAGGACGAGCTGACCGGCCGGTTCATGAACACCAGCCGCGCCAACTTCAAGCACAGCCTGGAGATCAGCTGCTACTCGCTGATCGAGGTCGCGCGCCGCGCCCACCCGCTAATGGCGGCCAAGGACGGATCGGGCGGCGGGTCGATCATCACCCTGACCTATGGCGGGTCGAACCGTGTGACGCCGTTCTACAACGTCATGGGCGTCGCCAAAGCGGCGCTGGAAAGCAGCGTGCGGTATCTGGCCAACGACCTTGGCCCGGACGGCATCCGCGTGAACGCGATCAGCCCCGGCCCGATGAAGACCCTGGCAGGCGCGGCCATCGGCGGCGCGCGCAAGACCTTCCGCCACACCGAGGCCAATGCGCCCTTGCGCGCCAATGCCACGCTGGAATCCATCGGCGGCACCGCCGTCTGGCTGCTGTCCGACTGGGGCGCCTGCACCACCGGAGAGATCGTGATGGTCGATGGCGGCTATCATGTGCTGGGCATGCCGCAGAGCGAGAACCTGTAGCGGCGATCACGACAGGGGGGCGGCGGCATGGCGGTTTTCACGGCGGGTGACGGGGCGCGCATCGCCTTTTCCGACCAGGGGACCGGCCTGCCCGTCCTGTGCCTGGCGGGCCTGACCCGCAGCATGTCCGATTTCGACTATGTCGCGCCGCACCTGACCGGGGTGCGCCTGATCCGCATGGATTACCGCGGCCGCGGCGCGTCCGAATGGACCGGGGCCGAAACCTATACCGTCCCGCGCGAGGCGCGCGATGCGATCGACCTGCTGGATCATTTGGGGATCGACCGGGTAGCGGTGCTGGGCACGTCACGCGGCGGGCTGGTCGGCATGGTGCTGGCCGCGACCGCACATGACCGCCTGTCGGGCCTGTGCCTGAACGATGTCGGCCCCGAGATCGCGCGTGCCGGGCTGGAGCGGATCTTCGACTATGTCGGACGCAATCCCGTGGCTGCCAGCCACACAGACCTGGCGGCGCGCCTGCCCGGGCTGATGCCGGGCTTTGCCGACGTCCCGCCGGGACGCTGGCTGGAGGACGTGAGCCGCCATTACCACGAAACGCCGGACGGGTTGCGCATCACCTATGACCCCGCCCTGCGAGAGGCGTTCCTGGCCGCGTTCCAAGGCGATCCGGTCGATCTGTGGCCGTTGTGGCAGGCGACGGCCGGCTTGCCGGTCGCACTGATCCGGGGGGCGAATTCGGACCTTCTGTCGCCTGCGGTGGCCGCGCGCATGAAGGACATGCGCCCGGACCTGATCCTGGCCGAGGTGCCCGGCCGCGCCCATATCCCCTGGCTGGACGAGGCCCCTGCCCTGGACGCGATCCGCCGCTGGCTGGCGGCCTGCGGCGCCTAGCCGCCGATCGCCCGCAGCGCCCAGAACAGCGCCCCCGACAGGGCCGCCGCCGCCGGAACCGTGACCACCCAGGCCGCGCCGATGGTCAGCACATGCGACCGGCGCACCAGCTTGCGGCGGCGACGCTCCTCGGGGGCGGTGCGGGGGCGTTCGGGGGCCTGACCCTGCACGGCGCGGGCGCGGCGGGCCGCGTCCCATTCGCGAAAGAAGCCCACCCCGAAGATCGCACCGACGGCGATATGGGTCGAACTGACCGGCAGACCCAGCCAGCTGGCCAGGATCACCGTCAGCGCCGCCGACAGCGACACGCAATAGGCACGCATCGGGTTCAGCTTGGTGATCTGGCTGCCGACCATGCGGATCAGCTTGGGTCCGAACAGGAACAGACCGAAGGACAGGCCGAACGCCCCGATCAGCATCACCCAAAGCGGGATGGCCACGGCCTCGGCCGTGCCGCCCGACCCCAGGGCCTGCACGATGGCGGCCAGCGGCCCGACGGCATTGGCCACGTCATTGGCACCATGCGCAAAGGACAGCAGCGCGGCCGACACGACCAGCGGGATGCCGAACAGCACCTTGAGCGATTTGTTGCGGTTCTCCAGCCCGCGCGACTGGCGGCGGATCACCGGGATCATGACGATCCAGCAGACCAGGCCCAGCACCGCGCCGATCATCAGCGCCCCGGAGAAGGTCACGTCGATGATGCGGCTAAGACCCTTCAGCGCCAGATAGGCCGCGAACGCACCCGCCATGATGCCGATCAGGACCGGCACCCAGACGCGCGCGGCCGCGATCTTGTCGTCGCGATAGATGATGCGCGCCTTGATGAACCACAGGAAGGCCGCGGCGATCAGCCCGCCCAGCACCGGAGAGATCACCCAGCTGGCCGCGATGGTCGCCATCGTGGGCCAGTTGACCGCGCCGAACCCGGCCGCGGCGATGCCCGCGCCCATCACGCCGCCGACGATGGAATGGGTGGTGGAGACCGGCGCGCCGATCCAGGTCGCCAGGTTCACCCACAGCGCCGATGACAGCAGCGCCGCCATCATCGCCCAGACGAAGATGCCGTCGGTCCCGATCGTCTGCGGATCGATGATCCCGCGAGAGATGGTGCTGACCACGTCGCCGCCCGCGATCAGGGCGCCCGCGGTCTCGAACACGGCGGCGATGGCGATGGCGCCCCCCATGGTCAGCGCATTCGCGCCGACCGCCGGGCCCATGTTGTTGGCCACGTCGTTGGCGCCGATGTTCAACGCCATGTAGGCGCCGAAGATCGCCGCGACCACGACGATCAGCGTGTTGTCGGTCTGTCCGAAGGCGACCATCGCCCCCAGCCCGGCCAGCAGCACGAAGGCCAGCGCGACGCCCGGCGCGACCAGCGGGCGCGCGACATAGGCGGTAGCGTTTTCCAGCGCCGAGAACCGCCCCAGGTCGCGGTCCAGCGTATCGAGATGTCGGGCTTCCAGGTCGTTTTGGGCCATGATGTCCTCTGGTTGGCGCAGCGGGGCCTAGGGCGAAACGGCGCTCAGCGCAAGCATTGCGGCGGTAGGGTGCCGATCCGGGCAGCAAAAAGCCGGGCCTGTGTGAATGTAATCCTTTTCAGACGGAATGAAATCCATTACATCTGTGGACAACCCCCGGAGGAGCGGGGACCAGAGGAGAAGATCATGACATTTGCGAGAACCGCCCTGATCGGTGGACTGGCCACGTTGGTGGCACCGATGGCGATGGCCCAGGATGCGGCCACGTCCGACCTGCCCATCGCGGTCCAGATGTATACGCTGCGCGACCACGGCACGATGGATGAACAGCTGGCCGCCGTCCAGGCGGCGGGTGTGACCGCGGTGGAGACCGTCGGCATGCAGGACAGCACCGCCGAGGACCTGTCGGCCAAGCTGCAGGAATACGGGATCGAGGCGATCTCGACCCATGCCCAGCTGGCCGATCTGCGCGCCGACGCGCAGGCGGTGATCGATTTCAACAAGGCGATCGGCAACGACGTCATCACCGTCCCCTATCTGGCCGAGGAGGACCGTCCTGCGGATGCCGCCGGCTGGACCGCCCTGGGCGAGGAGCTGGCCGCGCTCAGCGAGACGCTGCAGGCGGCGGACATGACGCTGGCCTATCACAACCACGATTTCGAGATGGTCGAGTTCGACGGCCGCACCGCGCTGGAGATCATGATGGAGGCCGCGGGCGAGGACGTCATGGCCGAGCTGGACCTGGCATGGGTAGCGCGCGGCGGATTGGACCCGGTCGAGTATCTGGGCCGTTTCGACGACCGCGTCTTTGCGATCCACGCGAAGGACAACGCCCCCGAGGGCGAGGCCGAGGACGAGCGGGGATTCAAGGCGCTTGGCGAAGGCACGCTGGACTGGGCCGCGATCCTGCCCGCCGCCGAGGAGGCCGGCGCGCAGTGGTACATCATCGAGCATGACCAGCCCCTGGATGCCGCCGAGGTCGTGATGACCGGCGCCACCTTCCTGACGGAAAACCTGCCGGACAGCGCCACGCGCTGAACCCTCCCTGCCGGACAGGTTGACTGGGGCCGCGACATCGTCGCGGCCCCTTTTTCCGTGTCGCGATGCCGGGTGGCGATGCGGGGCCCGCCGCGGGGGGGGGCGGACCCGGCGGGATCACATCGGGCGGACCCAGATGTTGCGGAAGCTGACATCCGCGTCATGGTCCTGCAGCTGGATCGGCGCGCAGTCATGCGCCTCGTAGGCCGGATAGCCGATCCATTCGGTCACGCCCTGGATCTGGGCGTGGTTCTGCACCACGACGCCGTTGTGCAGGACGGTGACATGGGCCGGACGGCGCAGCGCACCTTCGTCCGAAAAGATCGGCGCCTGGAAGATGATGTCGTAGGTCTGCCATTCTTCGGGTGCGCGCGAGGCGTTCACCAGCGGCAGGTGCTGCTTGTAGATCGACCCCGCCTGCCCGTTCGCATAGGTCGGGTTCTCGAAGCTGTCCAGGACCTGCACCTCGTAGCGGCTCTGCAGGAAGATGCCGCTATTGCCGCGGTCCTGGCTGTCATGCCCCTCGTTGTTCGGCGGAGAGCGCCATTCGACGTGCAGCTGCACGTCGCAGAAGCTTTCCGTGGTGCGGATGTCACCCGATCCGCGCGCGACGCGCATCGCGCCGTCCTCGACGACCCACTCGGCCGCGCCGCCGTTCACGGATTCCCACCCGTCCAGGTTCGTCCCGTCGAACAGCACGACCGCGTCCGACGGCGGCTCGCCCTCGGGGGTCTGGACCAGCCGCGGCTCGGGGCCCGCGATCTCGGTCACGCGGGACTGGGCCTGGCGTTCCTCGCGCGTCGGCTCGGGGGCGTCCTGGGCCAGGGCGGGGGCGGCCAACGCCAGCAGCGCGGCCATCGATGTCATCAGTTTCATGGCAATGTCCTTTGCGAAAGAATGCGGCCCCGGACATGCCGGGGCCGTTGGCGGGATCAGGTGGCCCAGGCCGGGCCGCCGTCGTATTCCAGATCGCCGATGTACTCGCCCGGCACCGGCTCATAACGCAGCACCTGCGTCGCACCGACTTCGGAGGTGAAGAACCCGAACAGCGTCAGCTGCTGGATCGGCGTGAACCAGTGCAGCGCCGGCAGGTCCGCCTCGGTCTGGGCCTGCGCGGTGGCGGCGGTATCGGCCGACTGCTGCTGGTCGCGGGCCTGGATGCGCATCTCCTCCTTGGCCTGGGCCACGACGGCGGCCTGGGCGCTGGCGGCGACCATGGCCTCCTGCAGCATCTGCTGGCGCTCCTCGGCGGTCAGGTCCTCGAACGGCTTGCCGAACTGTGCCTGGGCCTCAGATTTCAGCGTGTCGATGCTGTCGCGGAACGCCGCCTGCTCCTCGGCGTCATAGCAGTCGCTGACGAACTGGGTCATGAAGGCGCCCACGCCCGCATCCTTGGCGCCCGGCGTGTCGGTGGCGGGAATGATCGTCTCGGCCACCTCGTCCAGGAAGGCCGCATCCTCGGGGGTGAAGAGGTTCTCTCCGGTCTCGGTCGGGACATAGGCCATCACCCGGCCCGCACCCAGCATGGCCGTCCCGGTGACGGCAGCGATCATCGTCAGAAGGTCGCGACGGTTCATCACAGATCTCCGTTCTTGAGGGCTTTGACGGCGTGATCCGCCGCACGCGCGGTCAGCGCCATGTAGGTCAGCGACGGGTTCACGCAGCTGGCCGAGGTCATGCAGGCCCCGTCCGTCACATAGACGTTCGGCGCATCCCAGACCTGGTTGTTGCCGTTCAGGACCGAGGTCTTCGGATCGCGGCCCATGCGTGCCGTGCCCATTTCGTGGATGCCCATGCCGGGGGCATAGTCGCGGTCGACCGGCTTGACGTCCTTGACGCCGGCGGCCTCCAGGATGTCGACGGCGTCCTGCTTCATGTCCTCGCGCATGCGCATCTCGTTCTCGCGCAGGTCGACGCTGACGGACAGGACCGGCAGGCCCCACTTGTCCGTCGTGCCCCGGTCAAGCGAGATGGCGTTGTCGTGATAGGGCAGCATCTCGCCAAAGCCGGTCATGCCGATGGTCCAGTTGCCCGGCGTCGACAGCGCCTGCTTCAGGTCCGCACCGATGTTCAATTCGGCGATGTCGCGCTGCCATCCCTGGCGGCTGGCCGAACCCTGATAGCCGAAGCCGCGGGTATAGGGCCGCTCCTCGCCGTCGATGTTGCGGAAACGCGGGATGTAGAAGCCCGCCGGACGGCGCCCGAAGTAGTACTTGTCATCGAACCCCTCGACCCGGCCCTCGGCGCCGACGCGGAAATGGTGGTCCATGACGTTGTGGCCCAGCTCGCCCGACGACGACCCCAGGCCGCCTTCCCAGACATCGGTGGCCGAGTTCATCAGCACCCAGGTCGAATTGAAGCTGGAGGCGTTCAGGAACACCACGTCGGCGGTGTATTCATAGGTCATGTTCGTCTCGGCATCGATGATCTCGACCCCGGTCGCGCGCTTGCGGTCCTTGTCGTACAGGACCTCCTTGACGATCGAGAACGGCCGCAGCGTCAGGTTGCCCGTGGCCATCGCGGCGGGCAGCGTCGCGGACTGGGTGCTGAAATAGGCGCCATAGGGGCAGCCCAGCCAGCACTTGTTGCGATACTGACAGGCGACGCGGTTCTGGTCGGGCAGCGCCTCGGTGATGTTGGCCACGCGGCTGTTGATCAGGTACCGCTTGCCGCCAAAGGCGTTGCGCAGGCGTGCCGCCACGTCCTTTTCGACGATGTTCAGCGGGATGGGCGGCAGGAACTGCCCGTCGGGCAGGATGTCCAGCCCCTCGTTCGTCCCCGAGATGCCGGCAAAGCGTTCGGCATGGTCGTACCAAGGCGCGATATCGGCATAGCGGATCGGCCAGTCGGTCGCGATCCCCTCGCGTTCGTTGGCGGTGAAGTCGGTGTCCGAGAAGCGATAGGACTGGCGACCCCACATCAGGCTGCGCCCGCCGACGTGATAGCCCCGGAACCAGTCAAAGCGCTTGGCCTCGACATAGGGGTTTTCCTGCTCGTTGGCCCACATGCCGAAGGTCTGCTCGTTCAGGGGATAGTCGCGCGACAGGACGGGATAGTTGTCCTTCATCTCCATGGTCGCGGTGCCGCGGTGGGGATAGTCCCAGGCCTCCTTGTCGGCGTTCACATAGTCGGTCAGATGCTCGATGTTGCGGCCACGCTCCAGCATCAGGACCTTCAGGCCCTTCTCCGTCAGCTCCTTGGCGGCCCACCCGCCGCTGATGCCCGATCCGACGACGATCGCGTCGTAATGCATGTTGTCTGCCATCTGGCGTTCCTTTCTAGAAATTGCTTGAGGCGTTCAGACGTCGCAGGTCAGCACCGCGTCGCGCAGCGATGCGGCGGCGGCCTGCGGGGCGGGGTCGCGCGGGATGAATTCCTGCGCCACCCAACCCTGATAGCCCGTGTCCCGGATCGCCCTGCAGATCGCGGGATAGTTCAGTTCCTGACTGTCGTCGGGGTCGTTGCGACCGGGATTGCCGGCGGTGTGGTAATGCCCGAACCAGCGATGGTCGCGCATGATGGTGCGGATCACGTCGCCCTCCATGATCTGCATGTGGTAGATGTCATAGAGCAGCTTGAACTGCGGGCTTTGCAGCCGTTCGCACAGCGCCACGCCCCATGCGCTGCGGTCGCACATGTAATCGGGATGATTGACGCGGCTGTTCAGCAGCTCCATCTGCAGCACGACGCCGGCATCGCGGGCGGCAGGCAGGATGCGCGACAGGCCCTCGGCGCAATGGCGCAGGCCGTCTTCGTCGGACATGCCCCGGCGGTTGCCGCTGAAGCAGATCAGGTTCACATGCCCCGCCTCCGCGACCAGCGGGATGTGACGCAGATAGCGTTCGGTCAGTTCGTCGTGGTTGGCGGGGTCCGCCCAGCCATCCTCCAGGCTGATCTCGGCGCCGTTGCACATCGAACTGGCCAGCCCGTGTTCGGCCAGCACCGGCCAGTCGTCCGGACCGCACAGGTCGATCGCGCCCAGGCCGGTCTGGCGGGCCAGCTGGCACAGGTCGGCCAGCGGCAGGTCGCCAAAGGTCCAGCGCGCCACGGAATGGTTGATGTTGCCCTGCAGCCCCGCAGGCTGCGCATCCTGGGCCATCAGGGGCACCGCCCCCAGCCCCGCTCCAAGCGCCGCAAGGCCGCTGGCGCCGTGAAACAGTCCGCGCCGGGTCATGGTCGCGCGGTCCGACAGATCGGTCATGGTTATCCTCCCTTTGATGCAGGCCCCGGTCACGCCCTCGGGCGAAATATGAAACCGTTTACATTTCGGGGCGGAACGACCCCCTCCTCCGGGGTCGAAATGCGGCGCGGGTCACATCCCGCGCCGCGTCGTCTTCAGTACGGGCTATCTTCGAAATAGAAGCTCTCGGCGTTCTCCGGGGTGATCAGCTCGGAGGCGATGATGAATTCGCCCGACATGGGCGCGCCGGAGGTCAGGCCCAAAGCGGTCATCTCGATCGCGGTCGAGATCATCGCCGGCGGATAGGTCACGTTCACCGGAACCGTCGGATCGCCGTCCTGGATGCGCTGGACCATCTCCTTCATCCCGGCGCCGCCGACGACAAACATCTCCTCGGTGCGGCCGGCCTGGTCGATGGCGGCCAGCGCGCCCACGGCCATGTCGTCATCCGCCGCCCAGACCGCATCGATCTCGGGGAAGCGCGACAGCCAGTCCTGCATCAGGTTGAAGGCCGTGTCGCGGTTCCAATTGCCGTGATCCATGGCCAGCACCTCGATGCCCGACCCTTCCAGCGCAGCCTCGAAACCCGCCACGCGCTCGTTGTCGACGGTGGAGGCGATGCCGCGCATCACGACGACCTTGGCGCCCTCGTCCAGGGTATCGGCGAAATACTGGCCTGCGGTGCGGCCGAAGCTGTCGTTGTCACCCGCGACATACAGGTTCTCGATGCCCTCCTGGGCCAGGCCGCGGTCGACGACGGTGACCCAGACGCCGCTGTCGGCGATGCGCTGGATCGGGCCGGTCAGGGGCTCGGATTCGAAGGGCAGGACGACCAGCGCGTCGATGCCGCGGGTGGCCACCATGTCCTCAAGGTCCGACACCTGCTGCCCGGGATCGGAGGTCGTGGTCAGCACGAATTCCAGATCGGGGTTCGCCTCGGACAGCCGCGCGACGGTGCGTTCGGCGTGAAAGTTCAGCGCCCCCGCCCAGCCATGCGTCGCCGCCGGGATCGAGATGCCGATGGTTTCCGACAGCGCCGGGACAGCGGTCAGGCCCATCAGGGCGGTTGTGGCAATCAGGGTCTTTCTCATGGTGGTTACTCCTCCCACAGGTGAAAATCAGCGTGCGGCGCCGGTGTTTCGCTGCAGCACGACGGCAAGGATGATGACGACGCCCTGGATGGCACCGTTCAGATAGGGGCTGACGAAGTCGGTCAGGTTCAGCAGGTTGCCGATCAGCGACAGGATCAGGACCCCCACGACCGTGCCCCAGACCCGGCCGAAGCCGCCCTTCAGCAGGGTGCCGCCGATGATCACCGCGGCGATCGCCTCCAGCTCCCACAACAGGCCCGTGGTGGCGGATGCCGATCCAAGGCGCGGCACGTACATCACGACCGCGATGCCGACCAGCGTGCCCAGCAGGACATAGGTCATCAACCGCACCCGCAGCACCGCGACCGAGGAATAGCGCGCGACCTTCTCGTTCGAGCCGATGGCGGCGCAGTGGCGGCCAAAGGCGGTGTGGCGCATGGTGATCTCTCCCAGGATCGCCAGCACCGCAAAGACGATGATGGGCCAGCTGATCCCCAGGATGCCGTCGTAATAGACGGGGCGGTACAGCTCGCGCATCTCATAGCCCAAGGACAGCGTGCCGCCGTCGGCCAGCCAGGTCACCAGGCTGCGATAGATGCCCATCGTGCCCAAGGTCAGGATGAACGCCTCGATGCCGGCGCGGGTGATCAGGATGCCGTTGATGAAGCCCGCAGCCAGTCCCGTGAACAGCGCCAGCGCGATGCCGATCAGGATGACGGGCAGCCCGCCGCCCATGCTTTCGGTCAGCATGTTCATCACCAGGATCATCAGCCCGGCGACGAAGGCCGCCATCGACCCGACGGACAGGTCCAGCCCGCCCGCGGTGATGACGAAGGTCATGCCGATGGCGATGATGCCGATGAAGGCCGACCGCGCCAGCACGTTCGTGATGTTGGCAAAGCTGAGGAAGTTCGGGTTCAACGCCATGCCGATCAGGACCAGCACGATCAGCGCCACGATGGGCGCGACGACGGCCAGATTGACCCTGGGACGCCGGGTCGGGGCGGTGGTTGCCATGCTCATGCGGCGCTGTCCTTTTCATGTCCGCCCTGGGAATGGTCCATCCCCATGGCCAGACGCACGATATTGCCCTCGGTCACGGCCGCGTCGGCCAGTTCGCCCACGATGCGGCCAGCGTGCATGACGACCACGCGGCTGGCCAGACCGATCAGTTCGGGCATTTCCGAGGAGATGACGATGATGCTGCGGCCTTCGGCGGCCAACCGTGCGATCAGGGTATAGATCTGCTGCTTGGTGCCGATGTCGATGCCGCGGGTGGGTTCGTCGATGATGACCACCTGGGGGTCCGACAGCAGGGTCTTGGCCAACAGCAGCTTCTGCTGGTTGCCGCCTGACAGATCGCCCACCGCCATGTCGCGTTCGGGCGCGCGGATCGCGAAGTCGCCGATGGCCGTGTCCAGCGCGGCCTCCTCGCGCTTGCGGTCGATCAGGGGGCTGCCGAACCGGTCCAGCTGGCCCAGGGTCAGGTTCTCGCGAAGCGTCTTGTCCAGCAACAGACCCGCGCCCTTGCGGTCCTCGGTCAGATAGACCAGCCCGGCCCGCATCGCCTGCGCGACGTGGTTGGCGGGCAGGTCCTGCCCCTTCAGGCGCACGGTGCCGCTGCGCGGGCGCAGGCCCGCGATGGCCTCGGCCAGTTCGGTGCGCCCCGATCCGACCAGGCCGCCGATGCCCAGCACCTCGCCCCGGTGCAGCACCAGGGACGCGTCATGGACCACACCGGGGACGCTGACGCCCTGCGCCTCCAGGATCGGCTCGGCCCCGTGGGCGGCCTTGGGCGGGAACAGGTCCGACAGCTCGCGCCCGACCATGGCGGTGGCCATGTCGTCTTCGGTGACGTCGGCGGTCAGGTCCGACCGCACCATCGTGCCGTCGCGCAGGACGGTCACGCGGTCGGCAATGCGCTTGACCTCGCCAAGCTTGTGCGAAGTGTACAGGATCGCCACCCCTTCCGCCCGCAGGCGGTCGATCTGGGCGAACAGCACCTCGGTCTCGCGTTCGGTCAGCACGGCGGTCGGTTCGTCCATGATCAAGACGCGCGCCTTGCGCGACAGGGCCTTGGCGATCTCGACCATCTGCTTGTCGGGGACCGAGATGCGGTTGACCGGCGTGCCCGGATCGACCCGGCACTGCAGCTGGCCCAGCAGATCGGCCGTCTGCGCCCGCATCGCCTTGTGATCCAGCAGCAGCCCGCGCCGCAGTTCGCGGCCCAGAAAGACGTTCTGATCGACCGACAGGTGTTCGGCCAGGTTGAACTCCTGATGGATCATGATGATGCCCAGATCCTCGGCCTCGTCCGACCCGGCAAAGGTGATGGGCTTGCCCTGCCACGTCACCTGCCCGCCCGTGGGGTCCAGGTATCCGGCCAGGATCTTCATCGTCGTGGACTTGCCTGCGCCGTTCTCGCCGATCAGGGCGTGGACCTCTCCGGGATGCAGGGCGAAATCGACGCCGTGCAGGATCTCGATGGGACCAAAGGACTTGGTGACGCCGTTCAGCGCCAGGATGGGATCGGTCATGGCGTCACCTGGACCCAGGCCGCATCCGCCGCGTTTGACCGGATGCAGGCGTCGATGAACTGCAACCCCTCCAGCCCGTCGCGGACGCCGGGAAGGGTGTCGGGCATGGTGCCGCTGCGGATCGCCTGCGCGGCCTCGGCATAAAGGTTCGCGAACCCCTCGAGGTATCCTTCCGGATGGCCGGGGGGCACGCGGCTGCCGTCCTGGGTGCTGCCCGGCCCGGCGCGGCGCAGGATCTGCGCCGGTTTGCCGAAGGGGGTGTATCTCAGCGTCTCGGGCGTGTCGTGCTGCCATTCCAGGCCGCCCTTGTCGCCATAGACCCGCAGCCGCAGGCCGTTCTCCGTTCCCGGCGCCACCTGCGAGGCCCACAGCATCCCCTTGGCCCCCGACGCATAGCGCAGCAGGATATGCGCGTTGTCGTCCAGCCTGCGGCCGGGGACGAAGCTGGTCAGGTCCGCAGCCAGCCGGTCGGGCAGTTCGCCAGTAACGAACCGCGCCAACTGGAACGCGTGCGTGCCGATGTCGCCGATCGCGCCGCCGGCGCCCGCGCGCTCCGGGTCGCCGCGCCATGCGGCCTGCTTGCTGTCCGTGTCCTGGGTCAGCCAGTCCTGGGCGTATTCGACCTGGACCAGCCGCAGCGTGCCCAGATCGCCGCGCGCGATCATTGCGCGGGCCTGCCGGATCTGGGGGTAGGCGGAATAGTTGTGCGTCAGGATGAACAGCGCATCCGACCGCCCGGCCAGGTCGGCCAAGGCCTGCGCCTGATCCAGCGTCGCGGTCATCGGCTTGTCGCAGATGACATGGATGCCCTGTTCCAGAAAGGCGCGTGACACGGGTTCATGCAGGTGGTTCGGGGTGCAGACCGACACGGCCTCGATCCCGTCGGGACGGGCAGCCTCGTCACGCGCCATCTGGCGAAAATCGCCATAGCTGCGGGTGATGCCCAAGGCACGCGCACTCTCGGCCGCGCGCGTCTCGTCCGAGGACAGGGCGCCGGCGATCATGTCGAACCGGCCGTCCAGCCGCGCGGCGATGCGATGGACGTTGCCGATCATCGCCCCCTCGCCGCCCCCGACCATGCCCAGACGGATCGGGCGGTTCATCGGGACAGCCCCAGCATGCGGCGGTTGGCTTCCATGTCGGCACCCCCATCTGCGAAATCGTCAAAAGCGCGGTCGGTCACGCGGATGATGTGGTCGCGCACGAAGGCCGCCCCTTCGCGGGCGCCGTCCTCGGGGTGCTTGATCGCGCATTCCCATTCGACCACGGCCCAGCCGTCGAACCCCATCACCGCCAGCTTGGAAAAGATCGCGCCGAAATCGACCTGACCGTCGCCCAGGCTGCGGAAGCGGCCGGCGCGCTGCGCCCAAGGCTGAAAGCCGCCATAGACGCCCTGCCGACCGGTCGGATTGAATTCGGCGTCCTTGACATGGACCATGCCGATCCGGTCGGCATAGATGTCCAGGTTCTCAATGTAATCAAGCTGCTGCAGCAGGTAGTGCGACGGATCATACAGCATCTTGGCCCGCGGATGCTGGTCCAGACGGTCCAGGAACATCTCGAAGGTGACGCCGTCGTGCAGGTCCTCTCCGGGATGGATCTCGAAGCAGATGTCGACACCGCGGCTGTCGGCATGGTCCAGGATCGGACGCCAGCGCGCGGCCAGTTCGTCGAATGCCGCCTCGACCAGGCCCGCGGGGCGCTGCGGCCAAGGATAGAAGTACGGCCAGGCCAGCGCCCCCGAGAACGCCGCCATCCGGTCAAGGCCAAGGTTGGCCGACGCATCGATGGTCTTGCGCATCTGATCCACCGCCCATGCCTGACGGGCCGTCGGATTGCCCCGCAGCGTGGCCGGGGCGAACCCGTCGAACGCCTCGTCAAAGGCCGGATGGACGGCGACCAGCTGACCCTGGATATGGGCCGACAGTTCGGTGATGGCCAACCCGTTGGCCTGCCCCTTTAGATCGTCGCAATACGTGGTCGAGGTCGCGGCCAGATCCAGGTCGATCAGCGCCTCCGCCCCCGACGGCACCTGCACGCCCAGATAGCCGCAATCGGCAGCCCATGCCGTGATCGCGCCAAAGCTGTCGAACGGTGCCTGCGAGCCCACGAATTGGGCCAGGAAAAGGCCGGGGCCCTTGATCGTCTTCATACATCCTCCCGGAACTTCCCCTCCGAAGTTCCCCTTGCCCGATTCCGCATCATGTAATCGGTTTCATCTGACGTTCTCACAGGATGAAAAGGTTTACAACATCAATTTTTCCGCTAAGCCTGATGCTGTCCCGAACAAAGGTTTCTTGTGTCAGATCAATCGCGTCCGCCCCGAATCCATGATGTCGCCAAGCTGGCGGGGGTGTCCGTGGCGACGGTCAGCCGGGCCATCTCGAACCCGTCGATCGTGTCGGAAACCACGCGCAAGGCGGTCGAGGCGGCGATCGCGCAGACCGGCTATACGCTGAACTTCACTGCCCGGAACCTGCGCCAGCAGCAGGTGGGCGGCGTGCTGGCGCTGGTGCCGAACCTGGCCAATCCGTTCTTCTCGCAGATCCTGTCGGGCATCTCCGAGGTGCTGCGCCGCCACAATCTCAGCCTTTTGGTGATGGACACGACCGCGGTACCTGACCAGCCGGCGATGAAGGTGCTGGGCCCCTATCTGACGCGGTCGCGGTCGGACGGGGTGATCGTGCTGGACGGGCAGATGGAGGCGGGCCTGTTCGCCCGTCCCGGCTGTCCGCCCCTGGTGCAGGCCTGCGAGTGGATCGACGGTCTGTCCGCCCCCCGCGTGCTGGCCGACAATGTCGAAGGGGGCCGCCTGGCCGCCCGGCATCTGACCGACCTGGGGCACCGCCGCATCCTGCACCTGACCGGGCCGCAGGGCAGTTCGCTGACCCTGTCGCGCCGCCAGGGCTTCCTGCAGGGTCTGGCGCAGGCGGGGCTGCCCGATCCCGGACCCGGGGACAGCATCACCGGCGATTTCACCGCCCGGTTCGGCCAGCAGATGGCCGCGCAGGTGCTGGCCATGCCCGACCGTCCCACCGCGGTCTTCTGCGACAACGACGAGATGGCGATCGGCCTGATGCACGGGCTGATCGTGGCCGGGCTGCAGGTGCCGCAGGACATCTCGGTCATGGGGTTCGACAACATCGAGATGGCGGCCTACAGCAGCCCCGGCCTGACCACGATCCGCCAGCACCGCGCCCGCCTTGGCCGACGCGCCGCCGAAGTCCTGCTGGCCCGCATGCAGGGCCAGCAGGTCACCGACAGCATCACCCTGGGCGTCGATCTGGTGGTCCGCGCCAGCACCGGACAGGCGGCAAAAACGTGACTTGTTCCAGGCGGCGGGGATTAATATTGTACGGCTGAACGTCGGGGACATGGCCCGCCGCAACAGGATGACGATGCCCGACCCCACGCTGCCCGAAGCCCTGCGCGCCCAGATCGCGCGGTCGCGGATCGCCATTTCCCTGGCGGCGGCGATGCCCGACATGCCGCTGTGCATGGTCAACGACGCCTTCTGCCGGCTGACCGGCTTTGACGCCGACGACAGCCTGGGCCGCAACTGCCGCTTTCTGCAATCCTCCGCCACGCCGAGGGACCAGATCGGCGCGATGTCGCGGTTCCTGGCCGACGATGCACAGGATGACGGGCGGTTCCCGGTCCTGAACCGCACCCGCGACGGGCGGTCGTTCATGAACCTGGTGTTCATGTCCAAGCTGCGCGGCAGCGACGGCACGCTGCGTTTCGTGATCGGGTCGCAGTTCGACGTGACCGCATCGGACGCGGCAGGAACGATCGCGCGCGATGATGTGGCACTTAGTCGCAACATGGCGGACTTGCGCCGGGCCGCGGGACAGTTCGGACTGATCATGTCGGATTCCACGGGGCTGATCGCCCGTTCGATCAGCACGCTTGCAAGGATCACGTTGCGCGATGAATGACGCCTCGCCCGCACGCGCCACCACGCGTCCGCCCTTCGCCGTCGTCGGCATCGGCGCCTCGGCCGGGGGGCTCGAGGCGCTGCACGACCTGCTGCGTGACGTCCGGCGCGAGGACCCGGCCGCCTATGTCGTCATCCAGCACCTGGACCCGACGCATGACAGCGTTCTGGCCGAACTGCTGGACCGGCGCACCGCGCTCAGCGTGCAGCAGGCGACCGACGGCACGGTGCTGCAGCCGGGTCATGTCTATACCATCCCCCCCGGCGCGCGGATGCTGATCAGCGACGGACGCCTGCACCTGACCGATTTCGACCAGCCGCGCGGGCTGCGCCGCCCGATCGACGACTTCTTCGAAAGCCTGGCGCATGACCGCGGCCCGGCCGCTGCCTGCGTGATCCTGTCGGGCACGGGGGCGGACGGCACGTTGGGGCTGCGCGCGGTCAAGGAACATGGCGGCATCTGCGTCATCCAGGAACCGCGTACCGCCCGGTATGACGGAATGCCCCTCTCGGCGCAGTCGACCGGGCTGGTGGACTATGTTCTGCCGCCGGAACGGATCGTGCCCGCCATCCTGCAGTTCTTCGATTCCAGCGAAACGCAGCAGGCCGACGACGCGATGCTGGCCGATGCGCGGCTGATCTGCCAACACCTGCTGGACCGGTGCGGGCACGATTTCTCGGGCTACAAGATGACGACGCTGGTGCGGCGCATCCGCCGGCGGCTGCAGGTCCTCAACATTGCCGGCACGCGCGACTATCTGCGCCACCTGCAGCGCCATCCCGACGAATGCGAGGCGTTGCTGAACGAGTTCCTGATCAACGTGACACGGTTCTTCCGCGACCCCGAGATGTTCCAGGCCCTACGCGAGCAGGCCATCCGCCCGATGGTCGCGGCCGCCGACGGAGAGGAGCTGCGCGTCTGGGTCGCCGGCTGCTCGTCCGGCGAGGAGGCCTACTCCGTCGCGATGCTGATCGATACGGAAATGCGCGCCGCCGGGTTGCGGCCCCGCTTCACCGTGTTCGCCAGCGACATCGACAAGAAGATGATCGAGATCGCCCGCGCCGGCACCTATCCGATCAGCGCCCTGGCCGACATCCCCGAGGAGATGCGCGCGGCCTATACCACGCATCGCGACGCGCTGATGCAGATCACGCCGCAGCTGCGCGACCGGGTGCGTTTCTCGCTGCATTCGGTGCTGCGTGATCCGCCCTTTGCGCGGGTCGACCTGATCTCCTGCCGCAACCTGCTGATCTATCTGGACGAAGATCTGCAGTCTCAGGTGCTGCCGCTGTTCCACTATGCCCTGCGCCCCGGCGGCTACCTGTTCCTGGGCCCGTCCGAAGGGGTGCGTCGCGAATCCATGCACTTCACCGAGCTGGACCGCCCCGCGCGGCTGTTCCAGCGCGACGCGACGCCCGCGCGCCTGCCGCTGGACATGCCGTTCCTGCGATCCGAAGGCGACCGCCCCCTCCCCCGCCACCCGCAGCCGCAAGGCCGAGGACGGCGCGGCCCGCGACGGGGCCCTTGCCGCACAGCGCCGGGTGCTGGACCGGTTCGCGCCCGCCTCGCTGCAGGTGTCCCCTGCGGGAGAGGTCCTGTGGACGGCGGGCAGGCTGGGCCGTTTCCTGGCCGTCGATCCGACCGCCAGAAAGCCGATCCTGGCACCGCAGATCGTGCATCCGGGCCTCAAGGAGGCGGTGACCGCCGCGCTGGACCAGGTGGCCGGAACGGGCCGCGCGGCCATCCTGCGCAACCTGCTGGCGCGGTCCGACCTGGGGGCGCAGCCGGTGACCCTGTTCGCAGAGCCCCTGCCCGACCGCAGCGTCCTGCTGGTATTTCACGACGCGGGCGCACAGGCCCTGCCCGACACGCTGGACGAGACGGACGAACTGAGCGTCACGGAATCCCGATCGGACCTGCTGGAGGAGCAGCTGCGCCTGACGCGGATCGAGCTGCACGGCGCCGTCCAGGAGCTTGAGACCGCGAACGAGGAGCTGAAGAGCTCGAACGAAGAAATGATGTCGATGAACGAGGAGCTTCAGTCCACGAACGAGGAGCTGAGCACCGTCAACGACGAGCTGAAGTCCAAGATCGACGACCTGACGGCCGCCAACAGCGACCTGCAGAACTTCTTTTCCGCGACCAAGATTCCGTTGCTGGTGGTCGACCGCGACGTGCGGGTGCGAAACTTCACCGCCGCGGCGCTGCAGATCTTTCCGCTGCGCCGGTCCGATCACGGCCGCCCCCTGGCCGACGTGTCCAACGTCTTTGCCAGCGACGTCCTGCTGTCGATGGCGGCCGAGGGTGGCCCGCCAGGGCGAGGCGCAGGGGACCGAGCTAGTCGAGGCCGGCGGCACCCGCGTCTGGCGCGTCGATGCCAAGCCCTATCGCGGCCCCGAGGGGCATCTGGACGGCGCCATGCTGGTCTTCGAGGACGTCACCGCGCTGCGTGACCTGCGCGTCGAGGTCGAGCGGCAGGAGGAGCGGTTTGAACGCGGTGCGGTCCATGGCGCGGATCGCGGTCTGGCATTACGACGCGGCATCGCGGATGCTGACCATCGACGACAGCTCAGACCTGCTGGGCCTGGGCCAGACGGCGCAGCTGCCGCTGTCGGCCTTTGCGGCCCTGATCGCGCCCGCCGACCGTGACGGGCTGCTGGCCGACCTGCAGGCCTGCGCCGCGGGCACGGCCTTTCGGCGTGTCGTGTCACCTTCGTCCGACGCACGCTCCGCCGTGCGGTTGGAGACGGCGGCCGCGCGGTTCGGGACCGACGACGGCGATTGCCGCGTGCTGGGGGTCATGCTGGACGTGACCGCCGCGCAATCGGCCGCCACGCTGCGTGAAGCGGTGATTTCCGAGATGGACCACCGGGTCAAGAACCTGTTCACCCAGATCTCGGCAATGCTGCGGATGGCGGCCCGCGAGACCGACGACGCCCAAACCGTGGTCGAGGAGGTCTCTGCCCGGATCAATGCGCTGGCCAGCTCTCATGGACTGACCACGGCGCGGGGCACCAAATCGCAGCTGCCTCTGGCCGATCTGATCGCGACCACGCTGGCGCCCTATGACGGTGCGCGGATCGACAGCGGCGGTGACGACCTGACCATCCCGGCCCGCCTGGTGGTCCCGATGTCGCTGATCCTGCACGAACTGGCCACGAACGCGTTCAAGTACGGCGTCCTGGGGCCGGTCGACGGTGCGCTGCAGATCACGTGGCGGCGCGATGGCGACGGGGCGGTGCTGGACTGGACCGAACGCTATGACGCGCCGCGGGCGCAGGACGAACCCGATGCGGGCTTCGGCTCGATCCTGCTGGAGGGGGCGACATCGCAGATCGACGGCACGTTGCAGGTGACGCTGGACGCGGACAGCCGCCGCACCCGCCTGACCTTCTAGGTCAGCAGCGCGCCGACCTGCCGCATCTGCTGGCGCAGCATGTCGGGAATGTCGGATTCGGTCATCGTCTCGTCCCCCGCCCAGGTGCGCACGGCATGCGACAGCGCGTGGGTCGCCAGTTCGGCGATCAGCATTGCCTCGGCCTGGCGGTCGGGGCCCAGGCGGGCATGCAGCAGTCCGCCGATCGTCAGGGCGATGTTG
This sequence comes from Paracoccus sp. NBH48, assembly GCF_015390265.1. Classification (NCBI taxonomy): domain Bacteria; kingdom Pseudomonadati; phylum Pseudomonadota; class Alphaproteobacteria; order Rhodobacterales; family Paracoccaceae; genus Paracoccus; species Paracoccus sp. NBH48. The sequence continues at coordinate 85,863 of NZ_VUOJ01000003.1, forward strand.
TCCATCGAGTTGCGGAACACGGCCATCAGCTCGGGGGTGGTGTCCCAGACCTGTTCGATCATGCGGACGACCTGGCGGTCCAGGTCCTTCAGCTCCAGCATCCGGCCCAGCAACAGCGCCAGATCGTCGATCAGCGCCCCCTTGGACGTCACGATCCAATCGGCCGTGCAGGGTTCCAGCTGCGGCGGCATGCCCAGGACCGCAGCCTGCTTGTTGGCGTAATAGTTGAAGAAGGTGCGCGGACTGATCCCTGCCTCGGCGGCGATGGAATCGGTGGTGACCGCGGCATAGCCCGACCGGATGCTCAGCCGCAGCGCGGCCAGCTGGATCTCTCGGGCGGTCTGCTGGCGGCGGCGGTCGCGCAGGTTGCTGGTCATTTTCGGGGCAGTCTCCTCGTGCAGTCGAAGGAAACATTGCATAGTCCGCAAAAACATGCAATCAGCGCGCAACAGTGACGCCCCGTCGGGCGCTTATCCAGGACAAAGATGATGCCGAAACACAGCCTTGCGACCGGGCGCCGCCATGGTCGCCGCGATTCTGTCCACCTCCGCGGCCTGGGCGCAGGCGCCCGAAGGGATGCCGCCCAAGCAGGTGGGCGTCATGCAGGTCGCGGTTCAGGACGTTCCGCGAATCGTGACCCTGCCCGGTCGCGCGGTCGCGGTGTCGGAGACCGCCATCCGCCCCCCGCGTCGGCGGCATCGTGACCGAGATCCTTTACGATCCCGGCGCCGCGATCGAGGCGGGCACCCCGATGTTCCGCATCGAGGACACCACCTATCAGGCGAACCTGGCCAGTGCCGAGGCGCAGGTCGCCTCTGCCCGCGCCCAGGTGACGCAGTCGCAGTCGTCCTTTGACCGTACCCAACAGCTGCTGGGTTCTGGGACGACCCAGGCCCAGGTCGAACAGGCCCAGGCCGCGCTGGACCAGGCGACCGCCGCGCTGCAATCGGCCGAAGCCGACCTGACGCTGGCCCAGGCCGAACTGGGCTGGACCACGGTCACCAGCCCCCTGTCGGGCATCGCCAGCGTGTCGGCAGCGTCCGTGGGCGATCTGGTGACCGCCGGACAGGCCGACGCCATGGCTACCGTCACCCAGCTGGACCCGATCGAGGTCGACATGTACGAACCCTCGTCGCGCTTCCTCAGCGTGCTGGACGACATCAACGACGGCAACCTGCGCCTGAACGACGAACTGGCCGCGACCCTGACGCTGGAGAACGGCCGCGAATACCAGGCGGTTGGCCAGCTGGTCGCGCCCGGCGTGACCGTGTCGACCTCGACCGGGTCGATCGACACGCGGTTCCGGTTCGACAATCCCGACAACCTGCTGCTGCCGGGCATGTTCCTGCGCGGGCAGGTCGATCTGGGCGTGACCTCGGCGATCCTGGTGTCGCAGTCGTCGGCCACGCGCGACAAGGTCGGCACCCTGACGGCCTGGGTCGTCGAGGATGGCAAGGTCAGCCAGCGCCAGCTGACCGATGACGGCACCTACAAGCACCAGTGGATCGTCACAGACGGCATCGAGGATGGCGAGACCCTGGTCGTCGACGGCCTGACCGGGCTGGCCGAGGGCATGGAGGTCGTCACCGTCCCCGTGACCATCGACGAAACCGGCGTCGTGCGCGAACAGGCCCCCGCCCAAGGCGCCCCCGCCGATGCAGCCCCCACGGATGCAGCGCCCACGGATGCGGCCTCCGCCGACACGGCCCCCGACGCAGCCGCGGCCGACGCGGGAACCGACACCGGCCCCGCCGACGCAGCCCCCGCGGAGGCGGATGCCGCCCCCGCCGGCGCGACGGAGTAATCGCGCATGGCACGTTTCTTCATTCACCGGCCCGTCTTTGCATGGGTGATCGCCCTGATCACCATGCTGGTCGGCGCGCTTGGCCTGAACAGCCTGGCCATCGAACAGTATCCCCAGATCGCACCCACGACGGTGCAGGTCCGGGCCACCTATAACGGCGCCTCGGCCGAGATCGTCGAATCCTCGGTCACCACGGTGATCGAGGACGCGATGACCGGCATCGACGGCCTGACCTACATGACGTCGAACTCGACGCTGGGGTCGGCATCGGTCGCGCTGACCTTCGACGACACCGTCGACCCCGAGATCGCCCAGGTCCAGGTGCAGAACAAGCTGCAGCTGGTCACGTCGCAGCTGCCCGACGTGGTGCAGCAGCAGGGCGTGCAGGTCGAACGCTCGACCAGCTCGATCCTGCTGGTGGCGGCGCTGACGGCGGAAGAGGGCACCTATACCACCGTCCAGCTGGGCGACCTGATCTCGCAGTTCATCGAGGATCCGGTCAAGCGCACGCCGGGCGTCGGGTCGATCAACACCTTCGGCTCGGGCTATGCGATGCGGGTCTGGATGGACCCGATGAAGATGGTCCAGTACAGCGTCACGCCCGCCGACGTCACCGCGGGCCGTGGCCGCGCAGAACACCAACGTCACCGTGGGCGACCTGGGCGCGCAGCCCGCCGCCGAGGGCCAGCGGCTGACCGTGTCGGTCACCGCGCAGTCGCAGCTGTCGACGGTCGAGGAGTTCGAGAGCATCCTGCTGCGCGTCGATCCCGACGGATCGACGGTCTTTCTGGGCGACGTCGCCCGGATCGAGATCGGTCAGGAAAGCTATGGCGGCAGCTCGCGCTACAACGGTAACCCGGCCGCGGGCGTCGCCGTGAACCTGGCCACCGGCGCGAACGCCGTGTCGACCGCCGCCGCCGTGCGCGACACCATCGACGGCCTTGCCGACGCCCTGCCCGCCGGAGTCGAGATCACCTATCCCTATGACACCTCCCCGTTCGTGGAAAAGTCGATCAGCCAGGTTTACAAGACCCTGGCCGAGGCCGTGCTGCTGGTGTTCCTGGTGATCCTGGTCTTCCTGCAAAGCTGGCGGGCGACGATCATCCCGGTGGTGGCGATCCCCGTCGTGCTGCTGGGCACCTTCGCCGTGCTGGCGGTGGCGGGCTTCTCGATCAACACGTTGACGATGTTCGCGCTGGTGCTGGCCATCGGCCTTCTGGTCGACGACGCCATCGTGGTCGTGGAGAACGTCGAGCGGGTGATGGAGGAAGAGGGCCTGGGCCCCGTCGAGGCCACCGAAAAGAGCATGGACGAGATCACCTCGGCGCTGGTCGGCATCGTGCTGGTCCTGTCGGCGGTATTCCTGCCGATGGCGTTCCAGACCGGCGCCACCGGGGTCATCTATCGGCAGTTCTCGATCACCATCATCACCGCGATGATCCTGTCGCTGGGCGTGGCCGTGATCCTGACCCCCGCCATGTGCGCAAGCCTGCTCAAGGCGCGCAAGCATGGCCAGGGCGGCATCGCCCCCGCCCGCTGGTTCAACCGCAACCTGGACCGGACCACGACCGGCTATGTCGGCATCGTCACGCGGCTAGTGAAACGCCCGCTGCGGATGCTGATTGTCCTGGTCGCGATCGGGTTCGGCGTGATGACGCTGTTCGACCGCCTGCCCGGATCGTTCCTGCCCGACGAGGATCAGGGCGTGGCCCTGGCCATCATCCAGGGCCCGGACGGATCGACCACCCAGCAGACGCAGGCCCTGGTCGAAAAGGTCGAGCAGTACCTGCTGACCCAGGAAACCGACACGGTAGAATCGGTCTTTGCCGCGCTTGGCTTCAGCTTCGGCGGGACCGGGCAAAGCAACGCGCTGGTCTTCATCAAGCTGCGCGACTATGCCGAACGCGACGGGTTCGACATCGCGTCGCTGGTGAACCGGGCGAACGGCTATTTCTTCACCACCAACCGCCAGGGCCAGATCTTTGCCCTGCAGCCGCCCGCGATCCAGGGCCTGGGCACGTCCTCCGGCTTTACCATGTACCTGGTGGACCAGACGGGCCAGGGCCAGGACGCGCTGGCCGCCGCCGCCAACCAGCTTGTCGCGGATGCGCAGGCGGGTGGCCAGGTCACCAACCTGCGCGGCAACGAGACCGCCAACACCCAGACAGCCCTGCGTCTGGACATCGATCAGCAGAAGGCCGCGGCCTTTGGCCTGAACATCGGTGACGTGAACGCGATGCTGTCGGTGATCTTTGCCGGGCGCGACGTGAACGACTTTGCGCTTGGCAACGACCTGCGGCCCGTGGTGGTCCAGGGCGAGGCCGCAAGCCGCAGTCAGCCCGAGAACATCGAACGCTGGTATGCCCGCAACAGCCAGGGGGAAATGGTGTCCTTCGGCGCCTTCGCCGATCAAAGCTGGCAGCAGGAACCGCAATCGCTGGCGCGTTTCGGCGGCACGCGGGCGCTGGAGCTCAGCGGGGCGGCCGTTCCCGGCCTGTCCTCGGGCGAGGCGATGAACGTGATGGAACAGATGGTGGCGGACATGGACGGCGGCTATGGCACCGCATGGACCGGGCTGTCGTTCCAGGAACGGCTGTCGGGCAACCAGGCGCCGCTTCTGTTCGCGCTGTCGGCGCTGGTCGTGTTCCTGTCGCTGGCCGCGCTGTACGAAAGCTGGTCGGTGCCGCTGGCGGTCATGCTGACCGTTCCGGTGGGCATTCTGGGCGCCCTGGCGGCCGCGCTGTTCTTCGGACAGTCGAACGACGTGTACTTCAAGGTGGGTCTGCTGACGACTATCGGGCTTGCCGCCCGAAACGCCATCCTGATCGTCGAATTCGCCGAGGCGCAGGTCAAGGAGGGCAAGACCGTGGTCGAGGCCGCCCTGATCGCATCGCGCCAGCGTCTGCGTCCGATCCTGATGACCACGTTCGCGTTCATGCTGGGCGTGCTGCCGCTGGCCATCGCGTCGGGCGCCGGTGCGGGGGCGCAGAACTCGATCGGCATCGGCGTTCTGGGCGGCATGGCTTCCTCTGCCGTCATCGGGATCTTCCTGGTGCCGGTCTTCTATGTGGCCGTGCTCAAGATCCGGTCGCTGCTGTCGCGCAAGAAGGAAAAGACCACGTGACGTTTCCCCGTATGACCCGCGCGACGCTGTCGCTGACGGCGCTGTTGATGATCTCCGCCTGCGCGGCGGTGGGGCCCGACCCCACCGCCCTGCCCGACACCCGTGTCCAAGGCGCGTTCGCCGAAGGCGGCGGCGGCCCCGTGGGCCAGGTCGGCACCACGGCCTTCTGGTCAGGCTATCAGGACCGCACCCTGTCGCGGCTGATCGCGGACGGGCTGGACACCAGCCTGGACATCATCACCGCCAACGAACGCATCCGTGCCGCGGCGGCCGACCTTCAGGCGACCCAGCCCCTGGCGGCCCAGATCAGCGGAGAGCCCGCATCGGCCAGCCGCGTGCGGTCGGGTGGCGACGGTCAGGCGACCGGCTATACCAGCAGTGCCAACCTGTCGGCGGGCTTCGTGTTCGACCTGTTCGGGGGCGCACGCCGTGCCCGCGAAGGGGCCGCCGCGGGCGTCGCATCGGCCGAGGCGCAGGCCCAGGTCACCCGGCTGGCATGGCTGGCCGAGGTCATCAGCGCCTATTCCGACGCGCGCTACAACCAGCAGGCGCTGGCCCTGACCCGCGACACGATCGAGGCGCGCCAGGCCACCCTGAGCGTCACCCGCGACAGCCAGGCCCTGGGCCTTGCCACCGATTTCGACATCGCCCAGACCGAGGCACTGCTGCAGACCGCGCAGGCCGACCTGCCCGCCTTCGAGGCACAGTTCAACGCGCAGGTCTATCGCCTGTCGACGCTGCTGAACCAGCAGGCCGGGCCGCTGATGTCGCAGATGCAGGGCGGATCGGGCGCGCTGCGCATCCCGCCCGGCCCCGGCACCGGGGTACCGGCCGAACTGCTGCGCAACCGTCCAGACGTGCGCGCGGCCCAGCAGGATCTGGTGCAGGCGCTGGCGGCGGTGGGGGTCGCGACGGCGGACATGCTGCCCTCGCTGTCGCTGACGGGCACAGTCAGCGACACGGGCGGGGCGACGGGCTGGGGGTTTGGCCCCCGCATCAGCCTGCCGGTGGCCAACCAAGGCATCCTGGGCGCGACCCGCACCCGCCGCGTGTCCGAGGCGCGCCAAGCCGATCTGGCATGGCGCAGCCAGGTCGCGGCCTCGGTCGAGGATGTGCAGACCAGCCAGTCGAACCTGCGCCGCCTGCGCCAGCGCGTCGATGCGCTGGACCGCGCGGCGGCCAGCTATGACCGGGCCTATGCCCTGGCGCGCACGAACTTCGAGGCGGGCGCCCTGCCGCTGGTCGATCTGCTGGACGCCGACCGCCAGCGTGCCGCGGCACGCCTGCAGGCCGCATCGGCCCGCAACGATGCCGCCAAGGAATGGGCCGCGCTGCAGATCGCGACCGGCGCCGGTGCCGCCGTGGCGCGGATCGCCGACTAAGCCCGTGGCGGCAGCAGGTCGCTGCCGCCGCTTTCGTCCTTCAGCGCGATGCCCGTCGCGCCGATCCGGCGCCCCTGCATCACCAGCCAGGCCAGCCGTTCGGCGGCGGCCTGATGGGACAGCCCCCCGTTCGGATGAATGTTCGACACGCAGTTGCGCGCATTGTCGCGCAGCCCGATCCGGGGCGCATGGGTCAGATAGGCGCCAAGGCTGTCGGCCACCGACAGTCCGGGCCGTTCGCCGATCAGCATCAGCACCATGCCCGCCCCCGTGGCCGCCCCGATCGCATCGCCCAAGGCCACCCGCGCGCCCTGCGCCAGGATCACCGGACGCCCCGCCAGTTCCGGCAGGCAGGCGAGCAGCGCCCGCACCACGCCCGCGGCCTGCGCCATGACCGCGGGCGCGGACAACCCGTCCCCGATCACCAGCTGAAGCGGCGCGTCCAGCCGGGGCAGGTCATGGGGCGCCAGCTGCCGCCCCAGGTCGGGGCGGCGCAGATAGGTGGCGCGGTCGGTCGCCATGCTGTCCACCCGCAGCACCGGTAGCGGGTCAAGGTCCCGCGTCAGCGCGTCCCAATCCACCTGCCCGTGGATCGCATCGCGCGCCGCCGCGTGATCCTGCTGAAACCGCAGCAGGTCCGGCAGGGCGGTCGGCCCGGCCCCCGCCTGAAGCCGCACCCGCGCCGGAGTCAGGGCGGACAGGCGGCGCAGGTCCGGCGCGCTCATGCGGACAGCCCCAGGCGGCGGGCCATCGCGCCGGTATCGGGCAATGCCCCACCGACAAGGCCGAACGCATCCAGCCAGGCCGCGAATTCGGGTGCCGGGGTCAGGCCGGTGGTTTCACGCAGATAGGCGATGTCCTCGAATGCCAGGCTTTGATAGCCCAGCATCACGTCGTCGGCGCCCGGCACGGCGATCACGAAATTGACCCCCGCCTGCGCCAGCAGCGTCGACAGCGTGTCCATGTCGTCCTGGTCGGCCTCGACATGGTTGGTATAGCAGACATCGACCCCCATCGGCAGGCCCAGCAGCTTGCCGCAGAAATGATCCTCCAGCCCCGCACGGATGATCTGCTTGCCGTCGAACAGGTATTCCGGCCCGATGAAGCCCACGACGGTATTGACCAGCAGCGGCGCATAGGCGCGAGCGACCCCTTGGGCGCGGGCCTCCATCGTCTGCTGATCGACGCCGTGATGGGCGTCGGCCGACAGGGCGGACCCCTGCCCCGTCTCGAAATACATCACGTTCTGGCCGACCGTGCCCCGCCCCGCCGCCAGTCCCGCCTGATGGGCCTCCTCCAGCATCGACAGGGTGATGCCGAAACCTTCGTTGGCGGCCTGGCTGCCCGCGACCGATTGGAAGATCAAGTCCACCGGCGCGCCCCGCTCCAGCAGGGTCAGGGCGTTGGTCACATGGGTCAGCACGCAGGTCTGCGTTGGGATGTCCAGCGCCTGGCGCATCTCGTCCAGGGCGGTCAGCAGGGTGTGGCAGTTGGCCAGATTGTCCGACGCCGGGTTGATCCCGATCACCGCGTCGCCCGCCCCCTGCAGCAGCCCGTCAAGCACCGCGACCGCGATGCCGCGCGGGTCATCCGCCGGATGGTTGGGCTGCAGACGCGAGGCCAGCACCCCCGCCCCGCCGATGGTGTTCCGGAATCCCGTGACGACCCGCACCTTGCGCGCCACGCGGATCAGGTCCTGGTTGCGCATAAGCTTGCTGACCGCGGCCACCATCTCCGGCGTCAGGCCGGGGGCGACGGCGGCCAGGGCCGCACCGTCTGTGGCGGGCGACAGCAGCCAGTCGCGCAGATCGCCCACGGTCATCGACGCGATCGGCGCAAAGGCGGCGCGGTCGTGGCCATCGATGATCAGGCGTGTGACCTCGTCATCCTCATATGCAACCAGCGCATCGGACAGGAAGGTGGTCAGCGCCAGGTCCATCAGCACGCGCCGCGCCGCCACGCGTTCCAGCGCGCTGCCCGCCGCGATCCGGGCCAGCTGATCGCCCGACCGTTCCGGCGAGGGCCGCGGCCATCACCGCAGCCAGGCTGTCAAAGCGAAATCTGTGGTCGCGCGCTATGGCGGCATACGTGGCCATGACCATCCCCGGTTGTCGGGGGACAGAATGACCCGAACGGCATCGGGGTCAAGGCACCGATGAAAGGGGAGGGTTGGTGCGGCCGAGAAGACTCGAACTTCCACTCCGGTTAAGGAACAGCGACCTCAACGCTGCGCGTCTACCAATTCCGCCACGGCCGCATCCGGGCAGTGCGCGCCTGATAGCCGAGGCAGATTGCAAAGAAAAGCGGTTTCTGCGGATGCCGACGGATGTTGACGGGGGCGGACGAAGAGGCCACATCGCAACCATGGTTGAATGGATCATCAGCAGCGGCCTGACCGCGCATGCCGACGCCGTGGCCCTGATGGAGGATCGCGTGGCGCAGATCCATGCAGGCCAGGCCCCCGAGGCCGTCTGGCTGGTCGAACACCCGCCCTTGTACACGGCCGGGACCAGCGCCCGCCCCCAGGACCTGCTGGACGCGCGCTTTCCGGTGCACCAGACCGGGCGGGGCGGTCAGTACACCTATCACGGGCCGGGCCAGCGCGTGGCCTATGTCATGCTGGACCTGAACCGGCGTGGCCGCGACGTGCGCGCCTTTGTCGGACAGCTGGAGGGGTGGGTGATCGACGCGCTTGCCAGCTTCGGCGTGTCAGGTCAGATCCGCGAGGGGCGCGTGGGCGTCTGGGTGCCGCGTCCCGACAAGCCCCCCCTGCCCGATGGCCAGATGCGCGAGGACAAGATCGCCGCTATCGGCGTCAAGCTGCGCCGATGGGTCAGCTTTCACGGCATCGCCATCAACGTGGACCCCGACCTGTCGCATTACGGCGGGATCGTGCCCTGCGGGATCAGCGGGCACGGCGTGACCTCGCTGGTCGATCTGGGGCTGCCGGTGGGGATGGCCGATCTGGACGTGGCGCTGCGCCAGGGTTTTGCGCGCACATTCGGCTAGGCCGGCGATCAATTCTTTCCATGCGACCTTTCGATGGCTGGATTTCCGGGGCGCGTTGGTCCTACGGTGCCCTTCGGGAGACCACGGCCCCTCCAGGGCCCAGCGAGGAACTACGCATGAAATCAGCCATTGTCGGCGCCCTGTTGGGCGCGACCCTAGCCATCCCCGCCGTCGCGCAGGAAGCGGGCGACGCCGCCGCGGGCGAGGGCGAATTCCGCAAATGCCGCGCCTGCCACATGATCCAGGACGACAGCGGGACCGACATCGTCAAGGGCGGGGCCACCGGTCCCAACCTGTGGAACATCGTCGGCGCGCCCATTGCCCACATGGAAGGCTTCAACTATGGCGACGGCCTGCTGGCCGCCAAGGAAGCCAACCCGGACATGGTCTGGACCGAGGAGGAGCTGGTCGCCTACGTGACCGATCCGACGGCCTGGGTGAAGGAAAAGTCGGGCGACGATTCGGCCCGCAGCAAGATGACCTTCAAGCTGAACCGCAACCAGGCGGACGTCGCGGCCTATCTGGCCTCGGTTTCGCCGGACGCGCCTGCCGAATGACCCTCTGACGCGGCCCCGTGCCGCCTTGGCGCCCCGGCCGGGTTTTTCGGACCCGGCCGGGGCGTTTGCCTCCGGGCCACTGTGACGCATTGCCCGGTGCCCGCAGGTGGTCTAAAGAATGCGTGATAATGACGGTCGACAGGCCGGATCGACGACATCTTAAGGGAGTTCGGGTATGGCAGACGCAGCCGCACACGGCCACGACGACCATCATGACACACGCGGGTTCTTCACCCGCTGGTTCATGTCCACCAATCACAAAGACATTGGTATTCTTTACCTTTTCACCGCCGGCCTGGCGGGCCTGATCTCGGTCAGCTTCACCGTCTACATGCGGATGGAACTGCACGAGCCGGGTGTGCAGTACATGTGCATGGAAGGCGCGCGATTCTTCGCGAATGCCGCGGCCGAATGCACCCCCAACGGTCACCTGTGGAACGTCATGATCACGTATCATGGCGTGCTGATGATGTTCTTCGTCGTCATTCCGGCGCTGTTCGGCGGTTTCGGCAACTACTTCATGCCGCTGCAGATCGGTGCGCCGGACATGAGTTTCCCGCGGATGAACAACCTTAGCTACTGGCTCTATGTCGCGGGCCTGCTGCTTGGCATCGCCTCGCTGCTGGCACCGGGCGGCAACCAGCAGCCCGGTTCGGGCATCGGCTGGGTGCTGTACCCGCCGCTGTCGACGACCGAGGGCGGCTATTCGACCGACCTCGCGATCTTCGCGGTTCACGTCTCGGGCGCCTCGTCGATCGTCGGTGCGATCAACATCATCACCACCTTCCTGAACATGCGCGCCCCTGGCATGACGCTGTTCAAGGTGCCGCTGTTCGCTTGGTCGGTGTTCATCACCGCCTGGCTGATCCTGCTGGCCCTGCCCGTCCTGGCCGGCGCCATCACCATGCTGCTCATGGACCGCAACTTCGGCACGAACTTCTTCAGCCCGGCCGGCGGCGGTGACCCGGTGCTGTACCAGCACATCCTGTGGTTCTTCGGCCACCCGGAAGTGTACATCATCATCTTGCCCGGCTTTGGCATCATCAGCCACGTCATCGCGACCTTCTCGCGCAAGCCGATCTTCGGCTACCTGCCGATGGTCCTGGCGATGGCCGCGATCGGGATCCTGGGCTTTGTCGTCTGGGCGCACCACATGTACACCGTCGGCATGTCGCTGACCCAGCAGAGCTACTTCATGCTGGCCACGATGACGATCGCCGTGCCTACGGGCATCAAGGTTTTCTCGTGGATCGCGACGATGTGGGGCGGCTCGGTCGAGTTCAAGACGCCGATGCTCTGGGCCTTCGGCTTCCTGTTCCTGTTCACCGTCGGCGGCGTGACCGGCGTGGTGCTGAGCCAAGCGCCGCTGGACCGCGTGTATCACGACACCTACTATGTCGTGGCGCACTTCCACTACGTGATGTCGCTCGGCGCGGTCTTCGCGATCTTTGCGGGCATCTACTACTGGATCGGCAAGATGTCGGGTCGCCAGTACCCGGAATGGGCCGGCAAGCTGCACTTCTGGGCGATGTTCATCGGTGCGAACCTGACCTTCTTCCCCCAGCACTTCCTGGGCCGTCAGGGCATGCCCCGCCGCTATATCGACTATCCGGTGGAATACGCCTTCTGGAACGCGATCAGCTCGTGGGGCGCCTATCTGTCCTTCGCGTCGTTCATCTTCTTCATCGGCGTGATGTTCTACACCCTGTTCGCCGGCAAGCGCGTCACCCAGAACAACTACTGGAACGAGTACGCCGACACGCTGGAATGGACCCTGCCCTCGCCCCCGCCCGAGCACACGTTCGAGCAGCTGCCCAAGCGCGAGGACTGGGACCGCAGCCCGGCCCACTAAGGCACATTCCTCGATGCCCTATCGCTGGACAGAAACGGCCCCGGACACGTCCGGGGCCTTTTTGCAAACCGTGACCCTGTGGCCGCACCGATCGTTGCCCAAACGGGGCTTCGTGTGGTTCATCGGAACGACAGCCACCCTGCTGCTGCTGCCGATTCTGGCGGTCCTAGGGACGCAGGTGCTGTGGGGGCTGCTGCCCTTCATGCTGCTGACGGTGGGGGGCGTGTGGATCGCCCTGCGCCAGACCTATCGCACCGGACAGACGCGCGAGGAGCTGGTCATGGACCGCAGCCGCCTGCAGATCCGACGCAACGATCCGGGACGCCCGGAGCGCCTGTGGCAGACCAACAGCTATTGGGTGCGCCCGGGCCTGCGCAATGGTCCGGTCGAGGCCTATCTGACCCTGTCCGACGGCCAGCGCGAGATCGAGCTGGGCGCGTTCCTGACCCCCGATGAGCGCCGCGACCTATGCGACGACCTGATGCGGCGGCTGGCGCGGCTGCGCTAGTCGTCGTCGGCGCGGTCCGGCAGGTCGTCGTGGTCGGTCTTGGCAAAGTCTTCCAGCTCTTCCTCGGTCATGCTGTGATACATGTCCTTGGACGCGCCCTGAAGGTCGCCGACCTTCGTCTCGCCGCGCTTGGCGGACAGGGCGGCGCCTGCGGCGCGTTGTTGGGCTTTGGATCGTGCGGGCATGGGGTCACCTCCTGCCCGCACAACGCGTGATGCGACGCGCGGGTTTCAGGCCAGCAGGCGCGCCTTGACGGCCGGACCCACCGCACCGAAATCCATCTGGCCGGCATGGCGCTCCTTCAGCGCGGCCATTACACGCCCCATGTCGCGGATGCCCTCGGCACCCAGATCGGCAATGGCCGCGTCGATCGCGGTGGTCGTCTCGACGCTGTTCATCTGGCGCGGCAGGAACTCCTGGATCACGCCGATCTCGTCCTCCTCCTTGGCGGCCAGCTCCAGACGGCCGCCCTCCTCATAGGCTTTGGCCGATTCCTGGCGCTGCTTGACCATGCGCGACAGGATCATGACCAGGTCGCCCTCGGTCAGGGTGCCGTCGGTGTCCCCGCTGCGCGCGGCGATCTCGCGGTCCTTGACGGCGGCGGCGATCAGGCGCAGCGTCGACAGCCGGGCGCTGTCGCGGGCCTTCATCGCCTCTTTGGTGGCGGCTTGCAGCTTGGCGCGCAGATCCATCTTCGTCTCCAACCCAAGGCGCGGGATGCGCCCGAAAGAACCGCATCTAGCCGCCCGGCGCCTGCGTTTCAAGCGCAGCTCCCGGGCCGCTGCGGGTTGACCTTGGGGCGTCCGCCCCCTATTCACCGGCTGATTTCATTCCAGAGGTGCCGACATGGCTGCTAAACCGACCGCCTGCCTGGCGCTTGCCGACGGGACCGTCTTCTATGGCATGGGCTTTGGCGCCCCCGGCGAGGTCGTCGCCGAGCTGGTCTTCAACACCGCGATGACCGGCTATCAGGAGATCATGACCGATCCGTCCTATGCCAGCCAGGTCGTGACCTTCACCTTTCCCCATATCGGCAATACCGGCGTCACGCCGGAGGATGACGAGGCGCCCGATCCGGTCGCCAGCGGCATCGTCGTGCGGTGGGACCCGACCGAGCCGTCGAACTGGCGCAGCACGTCCGAACTGACCGACTGGATGGCCCGCCGCGGCCGCATCGGCATCGGCGGCGTGGACACCCGCCGCCTGACCCGCGCGATCCGTCAGCAGGGTGCCCCCCACGTCGTCCTGGCGCATGATCCCGACGGCAATTTCGACATCGAGGCGATGATCGCCCGCGCCCGCGACTGGCAGGGGCTGGTCGGCCTGGATCTAGCCCGCGGCGTCAGCTGCGCCCAAAGCTATCGGTGGGATCAGGGGTCGTGGAAATGGGGCGCAGGCTTCGGCACCGCACCCGGCGACAAGCCGTTCAAGGTCGTGGCGCTGGATTACGGTGCGAAACGCAACATCCTGCGCTCTCTGGTGGCCCATGGCGCCGATGTCACCGTCCTGCCCGCCACCGCCACCGCCGAGGAGGTGATGGCGCACGAGCCCGAGGGCGTGTTCCTGTCGAACGGCCCCGGCGATCCGGCGGCCACGGGGGAATATGCCGTACCGATGATCAAGGACCTGCTGGGCCGCGACATGCCGATCTTCGGCATCTGCCTGGGTCACCAGATGCTGGCGCTGGCGCTTGGCGCCAAGACGGTCAAGATGGGCCACGGCCATCACGGCGCGAACCACCCCGTGCGCGACGTCGAGACCGGCAAGGTCGAGATCACCTCGATGAACCACGGTTTCGCCGTCGATTCGCAAAGCCTGCCGGTCGGCGTGATCGAGACCCATGTCAGCCTGTTCGACGGCAGCAACTGCGGCATCCGCATGCAGGACAAGCCGGTCTTTTCGGTCCAGCACCACCCCGAGGCCTCGCCCGGTCCCCAGGACAGCCTGTACCTGTTCAAGCGGTTCACCGATTCGATGCGCGCGCGCCGCGCCTGATGACGAATTCGTCCCGTGCGACCGGATTTTTGCCGGTCGCGCGGGATCGCTTAATCTTCTGTTAACGCATCACGTGCCAAGACGGGTCGATCCTGATGGGAAACGACCATGGCGCAGCCTGCCCCCCTGCCCCGGCCTGCCAATCTGCCCGATCCGGCCACCGCCGGCAGCGCGGGTCCTGTGCGGGCCGACGCTGGCGCCGCGCGACCGTCGGTCGCTTGGGCAGATCCTGCTGGAAGACGGGGCGATCGACGCGGGGGACCTACTCAAGGCGACAGTGATCCAGCAAAAGCTGCGCCTGCGGCTGGACCAGGTATTGCTGGCCCAGGGGATGGTCCAGCCCGCCGCCCTGGCCCGCGCGCTGTCGCGGCAGTGGCGCACCACCGCCATCGACCCCGACATGACGCCCGCCGACCCGCGGCTGATCGACGACGCGGGGGCCGGGTTCTGCCTGACGCACGGGCTGCTGCCTTGGCGGCGAATCGGCGGGGTGACCTGGATCGCGACGGCGCGGCCCGATGATTTCGCGGCCGTGCTGCCCCTGCTGCCGCGCCAGTTCGGCCAGGTCCGCATGTTGCTGTGCAGTGCGGACCAGGCCCAGGGCGGGGTGCTGAACTCCCGCCGGACCCGCCTGATCCGCGAGGGCCGAGACGCGCGTCCCCGCCATCGAAAGCTGTCGCACGCAGGACCAGGCCCGGACGGCACGCCTGGCGATCGCGGCGCTGGCCCTGACCGCAGCCGGCCTGATCCTGGTCCCGACGCTGATCGTGGGGCTGCTGACCTTCTGGGCCGTGCTGACCCTGCTGACGCAGAGCGGGCTGAAGCTGGCGTCTTTCCTGGCGGCGCGGCGGGCGCTGCGCGAGCAGGATGCCCACGCGCTGGCCATTCGACAGGGTCATCCCGTCCCCCCGCTGATGGAGGCGGCGCTGCCGCTGATCTCGGTCATGGTGCCGCTGTTTCACGAAAAGGACGTCGCGGGCAAGCTGGTCGCACGGCTGGCACGTCTGGACTATCCGCGGGAACTGACCGACATTCTATTGGTGATCGAGGCCAGCGACGAGATCACCGAGGCCGCGCTGGACGGCGTGCGCCTGCCCGCATTGGATCCGCGTCGTGCGGGTGCCCGACGGGCCGATCAAGACCAAGCCCCGGGCGCTGAACTATGCGCTGAACTTCTGCCGCGGCCAGATCGTGGGCATCTGGGACGCCGAGGACCGACCCGATCCCGATCAACTGCACAAGGTCGCGCGCCGCTTTCATGTCGCGCCTGCGGACGTCGCCTGCCTGCAGGGGGCGCTGGATTACTACAACCCGCGCACCAAACTGGCTGGCGCGGTGCTTTACCATCGAATACGCAAGCTGGTTCCGCATCCTGCTGCCGGGGGTCGCGCGGCTTGGGCTGATCGTGCCCTTGGGCGGCACCACCTTGTTCTTTCGCCGCCACCTGATGGAACAGGTCGGCGCATGGGATGCATGGAACGTGACCGAGGACGCCGATCTGGGCGTCCGCCTGGCCCGGCGGGGATACCGGACCGAGATCATCGAGACCACGACCGATGAGGAGGCGAATTGCCGCGCCCTGCCCTGGGTCAAGCAGCGGTCGCGCTGGCTCAAGGGATACGCGATGACCTGGGCGGTGCACATGCGCGATCCTGCGGCGCTCTACCGCGATCTGGGGGCGTGGCGCTTCTGGGGCTTTCAGGTCCAGTTCCTGGGGGCGCTGTCGCAATACCTGCTGGCACCAATCCTGTGGAGCTTCTGGCTGCTGACCTTCGGCCTGCCGCATCCGCTGCGCGCACCCCTGGAAACCGGGGTGGGCTCTTGGGCAATCGTCGGTCTGTTCGGACTGTTCGTCGCGTCCGAGGCGCTGAGCATCTTCGTCGGCATGCGTGCGGTCAGCGGGGCAAAGCACCGCCATCTGATGCCTTGGGTGCCGACGCTGCATTTCTATTTTCCGCTTGGATGCCTGGCCGGGTGGAAGGCCATCTACGAGGTCGTGGCCAAGCCCTTCTACTGGGACAAGACCGCCCACGGCCTGTTCGTCGAGGCGGCGGATGCCCCCGTCATCCCCCTGGCACCGGGCATGGTCTCGATCCCGGTCCTGGGCCAGATCGGCGGCCGGTCCCTGGCAGAGGTGGCGGCGGACCTGCAGAGCAGCGCCGGACAGGCCACCGCGGGACAGCCCAACCTGGTCCAGATCGATGCGCCGGCAGTCGAACCGGATGCCATGCGCTATCCTCAGGACCGCGCCGCCAGCGGCTAGTCGGGCGGACTTTCGTCCGACAGATGTCCCTCGACGATGGCCTGCACCGTGGCGAAATCGTCGGACAGCCGATCACGCAGGGTATCGGGGCTGTCGGCCTCGACCTCGCGCAGCAGGAAATCCTGGCCTCCGCGCCCGATCACGTCCATGTCCAGCGGCCTGTCCGTCAACAGGCGGGCGGCGGCATGCACGCGCCACAATCCCCGCCAGATCGACGACAGGCGGTCCGCCTGTTCCGCCGTCAGAAGCCCCGCCCGGCGACCCGCCCGCAACTGCGCCAGCGTCGACCGCGCCGGATCGCCCGCCCGCAAGGCGCAGCTCTGCGCCAGCAGGTCGATGTCCTGCAGTCGCCCCGCCCCCTGTCGCACGTCGAAGGCCCCGCCCGGCGGCTTTGCGGCGAACAGGCGGTCACGCATCTGGCCCGTGTCGGGCAGAACCCGCGGATCGGTGCCGCGTTCGGCCAGCACCTTCAGGCGCAGGGTCTCGATCTGCTGGCACAGCATATCCGCATCGGGTCCGATCTGCGCGACGCAGCGCGCGCGGGTCAGGGCCAGATGCTCCCATGTCCAGGCCTCGGTCATCTGGTAGGTGCCGAAGCTGTCGATCGAGGTCGCCACCGGCCCCTGCCGCCCCGACGGGCGCAGCCGCATGTCGACCTCGTACAGCCGGCCTTCGGCGGTGGGCGCGGAGAGGGCGGTGACCATCGCCTGCGTCAGCCGGGCGTAATAAGGGCGCGCGGCCAGCGGGCGCGGCCCGTCAGAGGCATCGACCCCGTCCGCGTCATAGATCACGATCAGGTCCAGGTCCGACCCGGCGTTCAGCACCCGCGCGCCCAGGGAACCCATGCCCACCACGACCGCGCCGCGGCCGGGCGGCGGGCCATGGCGGCGCGCGAAATCTGCGGCGGTCACCGGCAGCAGCGCCGCCACGCAGGCCCCCGCAAGGTCCGCGTATTGCACCGCCGCCTCGTCCGCGCCGATCAGGCCGCGCAGGTGATGGACGCCGATGCGGAACTGCCATTCATGCGCCCACCGCCGCGCCGCATCCAGCGCCCGTTCATAGCCACCGCCAGGCTGGCTTAGGGCCCGTTGCAGGACCGCGTCCAGTTCCTGGACCAACCCGGCCTCCCGCGGCCAGGGTGCGAAGAAGCTGCCTGCCAGCACGCCGTCCAGAACGGACGGATGGCGCGCCAGATAGGCGGCCAGCGCGGGCGCCGTCCCGCAGATGTCGACGATCAGATCGATCAACTGGGGATTGGCCTCGAACAGCGAGAACAGCTGGACCCCCGCAGGCAGGCCTGACAGGAAACTGTCGAAGCGGGCCAGCGCCTCGGCCGGGTGGCCCGCGCGGGCCATGCGCGACAAGAGCGGCGCCTCGATCCGGCGAAAGATCTGGCGCGCCCGGTCGGACCGCAGCGCGGGATAGGTCTGCCAGCGCTGGATCACCGCCCGCGATTCGTCCGACAGGTCGGGCAGGCTTTCGGTCGGTTCGGTCGGGGCGAAGAACCGTTCGGTCAGCGCATGTACGCGTTCCAACCGCGATTTCAGCCGGGCGCACCAGGCTTGGACATCGCCCTCGCCCATCAGGGCGGCGATCGTGGCCAACCCCTGATCGTCCTTGGGCAGGCTGTGGGTCTGGGCGTCGTTCACCATCTGGATGCGGTGTTCGATGTCGCGATGTTCGCGGTAATGCGCCGTCAGTTCCTCTGCGACGTCCCGGGGGATCCAGTTCTTGGCCGCCAGCGCCGCCAGCCCGCCAACCGTGTCGCGGCATTGCAGGTCGCGGTCGCGCCCGCCCGCGATCAGCTGGCGGGTCTGGGTGAAGAACTCGATTTCGCGGATGCCGCCGCGGCCCAGTTTCAGGTTGTGGCCCGCCACCTCCAGCCGCCCGCCCAGACCCTTGTGGTCGCGGATGCGCAGCCGCATGTCATGGGCGTCCTGGATGGCCGCGAAATCCAGGTGCTTGCGCCAGACGAACGGTCGCAATTCGCGCAGCAGCCGTTCGCCCGCGGCGATGTCGCCCGCCGCCGCGCGCGCCTTGATGAAGGCGGCGCGTTCCCAGGTCCGCCCCTCGGCCTCGTAATAGGCCAGCGCCGCAGCGGTCGAGATGCAGACCGGCGTCACCGCCGCGTCGGGCCGCAGCCGCAGGTCGGTGCGAAAGACATAGCCGTGATCGGTCACGTCGGACAGGGTCGCGGCCATCCGCCGCGTGGCCCGGATCAGGGCGGCGCGCGCCTCCATCTGGTCGGCCTCGGCATAGGCGGTCTCGTCGAACAGGACGATCAGGTCGATGTCCGAGCTGTAGTTCAGTTCGCGCGCGCCGCCCTTGCCCATCGCCAGCACGAAGATGCCGCCCGCATCGGCGTCCGTGGCGGGCAGCTTGCCGCGACGGATCTCGGTCGCGACATGGGCGCGCAGGGCCAGGTCGACGGCGCGGTCGGCCAGGTCGGACAGCGCGCCGGTCACCTGCTCCAGCGTCCAGACGCCGCCCAGATCGGCCAACGCCGCCAGCAGCGCCACCCGCCGCTTGGCGCGGCGCAGCGCCACGCCCAGGGCATCCGCGTCCAGCGATTGCAAGCCCGCCGTCTCGCGCACGACGACGTCGTAATGGTCCAGCGCATCGGGCAGCCAGTCGGCCTCGGACCGCAGCAGACCAGCCAGATAGGGGCTGCTACCCGCGGCGCCCGCGATCAGCTCGCGCATCCGGTCGGACAGGGGTCGGGAACAGCGCCGCCGCATCCGCCCCGCGGGCGGCGTCGACGGGCAGCGGAAGGCGGGTGATGCGGGACTGAAAGCTCATGCGCGCCACCTTGCCGGGGTCGCCCCGGCCCGTCAACGCAACGCGCGGTAAACCATGTTGCGCGGAACCGGCGGGCCCGCTGCTTTCCACGCTTGGCCTGCCGGGAAATCGTTGCTAGGCTTTCGCGCACACCAACCCGCGATACGGAACCTTCTGCGCCCGCATGATCAGTCGCGACCTGACCAGATGCTGCAAGGGGCGCACCTGATGCGCCATACGCTGCCCCATGCGCCGCAGTTCTATGTGACCGCGCCACAGCCCTGCCCGTACCTGCACGGGCGGGCCGAACGCAAGTTGTTCACCGCGCTGCAGGGCGACAATGCGGCGGAACTGAACAACGCGCTGTCGCGGCAGGGATTCCGCCGGTCGCAGAATGTGCTTTACCGACCCAGCTGCGAAAGCTGCGTGGCCTGCATGTCGGCGCGCATCCGGGTGGCCGATTTCCGCCCCTCCAAGACGCAGCGCCGCATCACAACCCGCAACGCCGCCCTGCGCCGCCTGGCCACCAGTGCCTGGGCGACCGAGGATCAGTTCGAACTGTTCCGCCGTTATCTGGACAGCCGGCATGCGGATGGCGGCATGGCGGACATGGACATCTTCGAATTCGCCGCGATGATCGAGGAGACGCCGGTCAAGACCCGCGTCATCGAATACCGGTGCAGCGACGATGCGATGCCGGCGCTGGCGCAGGGCGACGATCACCTGGCCGGTGTCTGCCTGACCGACGTGCTGGATGATGGGCTGAGCCTTGTCTACAGCTTCTACGACCCGCTGCTGCGGCCGGCCAGCATGGGCACCTACATCATCCTGGACCATATCGAAATCGCCCGGGCCGCTGGCCTGCCCTATGTCTATCTGGGCTATTGGGTGCCGGGCAGCCGCAAGATGGACTACAAGGCCCGCTTCAGCGCGCTGGAGATCTACAAGGGCGGCGTCTGGCAGGATATCGGCAACCCCGAGGATCATTCGAACGAAGCGCATCCCCTGTCCGTCGATCCGATCGTCGAACAGGTCGCCCGTATCGCGCTGCCGCAATTCGACCGATAGCGTCCGTCAAACCGCGAAATAAAGTTTCAATTTCCGGCGTGCCTGCGTCACTTTCTCCGCCAAATGCCATTGACCCTGTCCGAACCTGACCCTAGGTTGCGCCGACGCGGGGCCGCGACGGGTGCGCTTTGCGGGTATTTTTGATGGATGGAGCAAGACGATGTCCCGAACAATGACGGGTGCGAGAATGGTGGTCGAGGCGCTGCGCGATCAGGGCGTCGATACCGTATTCGGCTATCCGGGCGGGGCCGTCCTACCCATCTATGACGAGATCTTTCAGCAGAACGACATCACCCACGTCCTGGTCCGCCACGAACAGGGCGCCGTCCACATGGCCGAGGGCTATGCCCGCGCGACCGGGAAACCGGGCGTCGTGTTGGTCACGTCGGGCCCGGGCGCCACGAACGCGGTCACCGGCCTGACCGACGCGCTGCTGGATTCGATCCCGCTGGTCGTGCTGTCGGGCCAGGTCCCGACCTTCATGATCGGCACCGACGGCTTCCAGGAGGCCGACACGGTCGGCATCACCCGCCCCTGCACCAAGCACAACTGGCTGGTCAAGGACACGGACAAGCTGGCCGCGACGATCCACAAGGGTTTCCACGTCGCCACCTCGGGCCGTCCCGGTCCGGTGCTGATCGACATCCCCAAGGACGTGCAGTTCGCGACTGGCACCTATGTCGGGCCCAAGCAGGTCGACACCGGCCGCTATCAGCCGACGAAGAAGGGCGATCTGGGCGCGATCACCCGCCTGGTCGAACTGATCGAGCAGGCCGAGCGTCCGATCCTCTATACCGGCGGCGGCGTCATCAATTCGGGTCCCGGCGCCAGCCAACTGCTGCGCGAGCTGGCCGAAGCGACGGGCTTTCCGGTCACCTCGACGCTGATGGGGCTGGGCTGCTATCCGGCATCGGGCGACAAGTGGCTGGGCATGCTGGGGATGCACGGCACCTACGAGGCGAACCTGGCCATGCATGGCTGCGACCTGATGATCAACATCGGCGCGCGCTTCGACGACCGGATCACCGGGCGGATCGCGGATTTCAGCCCCGGATCGGTCAAGGCGCATATCGACATCGACCCGTCGTCCATCAACAAGGTCGTGCGCGTCGACGTGCCGATCGTCGGGGACGTGGGCCATGTGCTGGAGGATCTGCTGAAGGTCTGGAAATCGCGCGGCCGCAAGACGAACAGCGCCGCGGTCCAGCAATGGTGGGGCCAGATCGAGCAATGGCGGGCCCGGAAATGCCTGGCCTATCGCCCTAGCGACACGATCATCAAGCCGCAGCACGCGCTGGAACGGCTGGAGGCGCTGACCAAGGGCCACGACCGCTACATCACCACCGAGGTCGGCCAGCACCAGATGTGGGCGGCACAGTACCTCGGCTTTGAAGGGCCGAACCGCTGGATGACCTCGGGCGGTCTGGGCACGATGGGCTATGGCCTGCCTGCATCCATCGGCGTGCAGATGGCCCACCCCGAGGCACTGGTGATCAACGTCGCGGGCGATGCCAGCTGGCTGATGAACATGCAGGAGATGGGCACGGCCGTGCAGTTCCGCCTGCCGGTCAAGCAGTTCATCCTGAACAACGAGCGCCTTGGCATGGTGCGGCAGTGGCAGCAGCTGCTGCACGGCGAGCGTTACAGCCAGTCCTGGTCCGACAGCCTGCCCGATTTCGTCAAGCTGGCCGAGGCCTTCGGCTGCGCCGGCGCGCAGGTGCGCGACCCCAATGATCTGGACGCCGCCATCCAGCAGATGATCGATTACGACGGCCCCTTCATCCTGGACGTGCTGGTCGAGAAGCACGAGAACTGCTTCCCGATGATCCCTTCCGGCAAGCCGCATAACGAGATGCTGCTGGGCGAGGCCGAGACGCAGGGCGTGATCGAATCCGAAGGCGCGGTGCTGGTCTGAGACCGGCCGGAAAGAGAGCAGAACCATGAACGCTTTGAACATCCAGAAGGGCATGTCCAGCCATTCGGCCTATGACCTGCGCGATCCGCACGCCCCGCGCGAGGAGAGCCATACCTTGGCCGTCCTAGTCGAGAACGAGCCGGGCGTCCTGGCCCGCGTGATCGGCCTGTTCGCAGGGCGCGGCTACAATATCGACAGCCTGACCGTGGCCGAGGTCGACCACAGCGGCCACCGCTCGCGCATCACGGTGGTCACGCGCGGCACCCCCGAGGTGATCGAGCAGATCAAGGCACAGCTGGGCCGCATCGTGGTCGTCCACGAGGTCCATGACCTGACGGTCGAGGGGCCGGTGGTGGAACGCGAACTGGGCCTGTTCAAGGTGCGCGGCACCGGCGACAAGCGCGTCGAGGCGTTGCGCATCGCCGAAATCTTTCGCGCGAACGTGGTCGATTCGACGTTGGAAAGCTTTGTCTTCGAACTGGTCGGCACGCCGTCCAAGCTGGAGGCCTTTGCCGATCTGATGCGTCCTCTGGGCCTGACGGACTTGGCGCGCACCGGGGTCGCCGCGCTGTCACGCGGCGCCTGATCGAGCCCTAGCGCGCGGCCCCGCTGCGGGGTCGCGCATAGGTCGTCGCCGGGCGCCGGGTGGACGACGCCACGGATCCGCTTGGCACCGCATCCTGATGCGCCACGACACGCAGGGCTGGCCGCGACGGCTGCTGTTGCTGCGAATCGGCCAGGATTCGCGGCAGCTGCAGACAGCTTTTCTCCGACAGCATGGTCACGTTCAGGGCATGGCGCAGGTTGCCGACGGTCCGGGTTTCCAGTTCGACCAGATCACCGGGCTGGGGCCATTCGCCGGGCCCGGCGAAATTCGCGGTTCCCTGCAGATAGGCCAGCGTTGCTTGATCTTCGCACCAGATGATCGCCTTTTCACGCGACCCGCTGCTCCATACGACAACCCCGATCATGGGCGCCCCTTCATAGAAAAGGCGCCGAAGCGCCGGATGGTATCGATTCAAGGATCTGTCTTGTGCAAACCTTTGCCGACTAAAGCAGAAAACCGCCGGTATGCCAGCTTTTTCCTTTCACCACGTGAATTTTATTGCAGCCGGAGGTTGTCGCGTTGCGGCGCAGGCACAACCCCACCACCAGCCCTAGCGGATGCGCCCCGCCTGCACGTCAGCCACCGCGCGGCGGACCTGCGCCAGGCGTTGCGCGCGTGCCGGGTGTGTGCCCAGGACGTGGTTTCCGGGGTCGGGGATTCGCTGGAACAGGCCTGATCCGGTGATCGGGTCATAGCCCGCATTCAGCGTGATGATTGCGCCAAGATAGTCGGCCTCCAGCTCCCATTCCTTGGAATAGTAGCGTGCGCCGACCGATGCACCGATCTCCTGCGCGCGGGCGATGGCGCCGGTGTCGCCTCCATAGGCGGAGGCCAGGCTGCCAAGGACGACGGCCGCGGCGGTGGCCGCCCCGGACTTGCGATCCAGGTGGTTCAGGATGTGGTGCGCGGCCTCGTGCCCCACGACGAAGGCGATCTCGTCCGGGTTCTGGGTCTGCGCGATCAGTGACAGGGTAAAGCCCACGACCGGGCGCCCGTTGCGGTCGACGGTCTGGAACGCGTTCGGCTCCAGCCCCGGGCGGTCGTCGACGACGAACAGGAAATCGCAGCTGATCGGCGCGGTGCGGCGGTTGAGGCAGTCCTGGCGGACGGCCGGCTCCATCCGGCGCATCACCTGGACAAAGCTGCGCGCAGCGCCGTCCGGCGTCGCCGCGTGCGGGCCGACGGGGCCGGCAGGACCGGGACCTGCGGGACGGGCGCGGGCATGGGGGCGGTGCCGGGTGCGGGCAGCGGCGCACAGCCCGCGACGGCCACTGCCGCGATCAACCCTGCCAGCCAGCTGCGCGCCATCATCTGTCCCATCGTCCCTGCCCTGTTGCGCCGCCCCGGCGTCGGCGCGATCCTGTCGGCGCAGAATACCCCCTGCCCGTCCGGCGTAAACCCCGACCGCTTGCCGCAGCCCCCCTTTCACGCGATTGTCGGGCCTTTCCCAAGGAGATTCGGATGTTCACCATCGAACACGACTTCGACGCGACCGTGATCACCCTGATCGACGAGGCCGAGGCCCAGACGCGCCCGCTGAACGAGGACGTCGTCATCCTGGGCTTTGACGACCGGGTGATTCTGGAACAGATGAGCGATGACGGCGAAGAGGTCGTGCGCATCACCCTGTCCATGCATCAGCTGACCGAACTGCGCCTTGCGCTGAACCTGCCCGAGGGCAATTACCGCATCGAAAAGGAAGGCTGACCGCCCGCCCGCGGCCAGCCTCTCGGCTACCGCCCCTGATCTTACAGGAGATCCGCATGGACCACCGCAACGACGCCGCCCTGCAGTTTCTGGCAACCCGCCGGTCCCACCCGCCCAAGATGATGACCGGCCCGGGCCCGGACCCTGACCAGCTGGCCGATCTGCTGACCCTGGCGGCCCGCGTGCCCGATCATGGAAAGCTTGAGCCGTGGCGCTTTGTCGTGCTGGGCCGCCAAACCCTGGAGGCGATGGCGCCGCTGCTGCGCGACGCGGTCCTGGCCGCGGGGCAGGATCAGGCGGCGGCGGACAAGGCGGCCTCGGCCATGGCATCGCCGGTGATCGTGGCGGTGGTCTTTTCCCCGGTCGACAGCCCCAAGGTTCCCGAATGGGAGCAGGTCCTGTCGACGGGCGCGCTGTGCCTGGGGCTGGTCAACGCGGCGCTGGCATCCGGTTGGGGCGCCGCCTGGCTGACGGGCTTTGCGGCGCTGGACCAATCCTTTGCGCAGGCGCATCTGGGCATCGCGGCGCATGAGCGCGTCGCGGGGCTGATCCATATCGGCACCCGCGGCGCGCAGCCCCCGGAACGCCCGCGCCCCGACATCGCCGCCAAGACCGAGTGGCGTCCATGATGCCCATTCGCGCGCTGCTGCGGGGCTGGGCCGACCTGCTGCGCCCATCGGTGCTGCGGCTGGTGCTGCTTGGCATTGGGCTGACGCTGGTGCTGTTCGTGGCCCTGCAGGCGGCGATCTTCTGGGCGCTGCGACTGTGGCTGCCGGGCGGGGTCACGCTGCCCTGGCTGGGCCAGATCGAGTTCGGTCAGGTGCTGTCCTGGGGATCGCTGGCGCTGTTTCCGGTGATGGGGATCTTCCTGATGGCCCCGGTCGCCGCCGGTTTTGCGGGCCTCTTCGCTGAAACCGTTGCCGAAAAGGTTGAGGCGATCCATTACCCGGACCGCCGCGGCACGTCGCTGGACTTCTTCGACGGGCTGCTGGAATCCGTGGCGGTCGTGCTGGCGGTCCTGGGGGTGCTGGTGATCAGCCTGATCCTGACGCCCTTCATCGGCCCTTTGCGCCCCTGCTGTTCCTGGGCGCAAACGGCTGGCTGCTGGGGCGCGAGTTCTTTCAGATGGCCGCCCGTCGCCACCTGGACGAAGGCCCGGCCAGCGACCTGCGCCGCGCCCATTCGGCGCGCGTGACCCTGACGGGCGTGCTGGTCGCGGTGGGCCTGGTCATCCCCTTGGTCAACATCGCCGTGCCGCTGCTGGCGGCAAGCGGCCTTCACCCACCTGTTCCAGATGATCAGCGGATCCACTGGTCCAGGTTCGAGATATCCGCGCGCGTGATCACGCCGCCCAGGATAATCCATGCCAGCACGGCCCAGATGGCGCTGGTGATGGCCGTGGTCCAGATCAGCTTGCGCCGCCAGTTCACGCCCGACGGCGCGCCCGCATGGGTGCCGGGAATGACCTCTCCGGCATCGGCCTGACTGCGCTGCCCGATTGGCATGACGCAGAACAGGGTCAGGAACCACAGCGAGGCGAACAGAACGATACCGCCGGTCAGGTTCATCAGATTTGCTCCAGTTCGATCAGGCAGCCGTTGAAATCCTTGGGGTGCAGGAACAGCACGGGCTTGCCATGGGCGCCGATCTTCGGCTCTCCGGTGCCCAGGACGCGGGCGCCTTGTGTCTTCATGTGGTCGCGTGCGGCGATGATGTCATCCACCTCGAAGCACATGTGATGGATGCCGCCCGACGGGTTCTTGTCCAGGAACCCGCGGATCGGGCTGTCGTCGCCCAGGGGGTACAAAAGCTCGATCTTGGTGTTCGGCAGTTCGATGAACACCACGGTCACGCCGTGGTCGGGTTCGTCCTGAGGCGGGCCGACCGTGGCCCCCAGGGTGGTCTGGTACTGTGCCGCCGCCGCCTGCAGGTCGGGGACGGCAATGGCGACATGGTTCAGGCGACCGATCATCGTCACATCCTCCGTTTCAGGCGGTTCTAAGCCCTGGGCGCGCCGCGGGAAAGGAAAAGCATCGCCGTTAACCGGTTTCTTAGCGAATCGGGGCTTAACTGGGCGTGAAGACGTGGATGGGGACACAGACATGCTGACGGATATCACGGCCGACACGCCCAAGCCCTTGCCGCAATGGCGTTTGTCGCTGCCCAACAGACCGCTCACCGGCCTGACGGTGCTGGTGATCGAGGATTCGCGCTTTGCCAGCGAGGCCGTGCGGCTGCTGTGTCTCAAGTCCGGTGCGCGGATTCGCCGCGCAGATTGCCTGCGGTCCGCGGCGCGTCATCTGCGCAGCTATCGTCCGGCGGTGGTGGTGATCGACTTGGGCCTGCCCGATGGCGACGGGGTCGCGCTGATCGCGGAACTGCACGCCGCCGAACTGCGGGTGCCGGTGATTCTGGCGATGTCCGGCGATCCCGACCGCGCGTCCGAGGCGCTGGCGGCGGGTGCGGACGGGTTCCTGCCCAAGCCGGTCGAGAGCCTGGCGGTGTTCCAGCAGGCGATCCTGCGGGTGCTGCCCGCCGATACCGGGGCGATGACGCTGCGGGCGCTGCCCGACGACGTGATCCAGCCCGACCCCTCGGGCCTGCGCGACGACTTGGCCCACGTGGCCGAGGTGCTGTCCAGCGCCCATGACACGACCGAGATCGACTATATCGCCCGCTTCCTGGCCGGTGTCGCCCGCTCGGCGCACGACCCCGCGCTGGAGGCTGCGGCCACCGCACTTGCGCGCGACTATAACGCGGGCCACGCGCTTGCGACGGATCTGGCCCGCATCAGCGGCATGGTCCAGGACCGCCTGTCCCGCGTGGCCGAGATGTAGGATCAGGCGGTCATCCGCGGATCGGACCCCATGTCCAGTCCAGGAAAAACAGACCCCTCCAGGGTGGCACGATCGATGCCGAACTTGGCGTGCATCGCCCAGGCCGCATAGGCGCGAATGTCGCGCAGCGGCATCAGGTCGCGCCCGTCGTACAGATCGCCCTCGGCCAGACCCGGCCAATCGCCCATCATCCGCCCGCCGCGCACGGCGCCCCCCGCCACCAGCAGCGTGCCCCCGGTGCCGTGATCGGTCCCCGCCGATCCGTTCTCGCGGACGGTGCGTCCGAACTCGGTCATCGCCATGACGGTGGTGCGGTCCCAGTTCGCGCCCAGATCCGCCTTCAGCGTCAGGATCGTGTCGGCCAGCCGCCCCAGCATCCGCGGCAGCGTCCCCGCCTGCCCCGCATGGCTGTCCCAGCCGCCGATGGAAAAGCTGGCGATCCGCGTCTGGCCGTTCAGGCGGTCCCGCGGCAAAACGCGCGATCTCCAGGTGGTCCTGTCCCGGCTTGCCGGTGGCAAGGTCCGGCGACAGGCTGGCCACAATTTCCATCGCCTGCGCACTGGCGTCGCGGAACAACGGGTCATCGTGATAGATGCGCGTCAGCAGCTGCTCGGCCTGCGGGCTGAGGTCCATCTGCGCCTTGGGGGTCCAGCTTTTGGCCGGGGCCTGCCCCTGCAGGATGCGCATCTGCGACACCCCCACAGAATAGGCAGTCTCCGACGCCTGCCCCGGCATCGCCTGCAGCAGCCGGTTCAGCCAGCCGTCCTGCTGGGCATCCAGGTTCAGGTCGGTGCCGGTGCCGGCCTCCAGCATGGTCTGGCCGTCGAAATGGCTGCGCTTGTCGCGATAGGGCGTCGAGACCGCGGGCGCGAAGGCCAGCTGCCCGGCCTGCCACAGCGGCAACAGGTCCGACAGGCCCGGATGCAGCGCAAAGAACCCGTCCAGATCGGTGGCGCCGTGATCGGGTCCAAGCGACAGGGTCTGGCGCAGCCCCCGAAGTGCGGGGTCGCCATAGGGCTGAAACGCGTCCAGCCCGTCCATCGCGCCGCGCAGGATGATGACGACCAGGCGATTGTCGCCCGGCGCCGCCGCGAAGGTCGCCGAAGACAGCAGCGGATGCGCGGCGGCCGAACAGCCGATCAGCGCCGTCGATTTCAGGAACAGCCGCCGAGACAGCATCGCGTCACCTCCGGTTGAAATCGGCCGAGGCCAGGACCAGGGCCACGCCCTCGGCCTGGCTTTCGGCGCGCGGGACCGCCCAGGACAGCGCCTCGGACGCGGTGTCGCCCAAGGCCGCACGCAGCAACTGGCGTGCGTCGGGCAGCGGGTCGGTCAGCCGCGACGGCGCGCTGAGCGCCCAGGTGATGCGCATCGCCAGACCTTGGGGGCTGGCCCAGGCCGCCTGATCCTCGGGCCAGCCGTCGGGCCCCATGGGGCTGCCCCAGGCCTGCCCCATGGCGGTCATCGGCTGCAGCAACAGCCGCTGCAGCTGGCCCGGCTTCATGTCGCGGACCTGACGCCCGTCGACGCCAAGGCCGCGCAGGGCGGCCACCAGAAAGTCGAAGGGCTGCCGCATCTTCTGGCGGAACTGCTGCCGCAGTTCCGGCGCCTCTGCCAGCGCCAGGTTCATCGCGCCCAGATCGCCGCCGGTATCGGCGAACACGGCCGCCAGCCGGTCGACCAGCGGCTGCGGCGGTTCGTCCGCGACGAAAATGCACGGCCATCTTGCGGGCGATATGCCGGGCGGTCGCCGGATGGCGGGCCAGATCGGCGATGACCCCGCGAATGTCGTCCAGACTGGCTCGCCCCCCGCCATAGCGGGCGCCTAGAACCGTCTCGGCCCCCGGTTCGGCCTGGCCGGGACGGAAGATGCCCGTCTGCCGGGGGTGATAGGCCAGTCCGGTCAGCAGTTCGGCCAGCTGCGTCACGTCCTGCTGGGAGTAATCGGCCCCCACGCCAAGACTGTGCAGTTCGATCATCTCGCGCGCCAGGTTCTCGTTCAATCCCAACGGCTTGTCGGGATTTCTGCGCGCGCGGGCCGAATTGGGGCCGACCGACCGGTCCTGATCCAGATAGCGCACCATCGCCGGATGGGTTTCGGCCGCCAGCATCATGTCGGCGAACCGACCGGTTAGATACGGACGGATCGCATCTTGCACAAAGGCGTCGGTCATCAGGTTCCAATAGACCGTGCCACCGGTGACGGTGAAATGATCGGCCCAGAACCAGACCAGACGTTCCCCAAAGCCGGATGGGTCATCGACTGCGCGCGCGAAACGGTTCTGGATCGCCGCACGATAGATGCCGCCCAGCCTGCGCCGATAGGCGACATCGCGATCGCGGGCGGCAGGATCGCCGGCGCGGGCGGCGGCGCCAAGGTCAAGGCCCTTGTCCTGCCAGGCGCGGACCTTGTCCAGCGTCACGGCCTGCGGCCCGAACTGCGTGGCCGCCGCAACCGATGCCGCCATTCCCGACGGCTCGGCGGGCGGTGTCAGGCGCGGCGACAGGCCGAAGCCAAGGCGGATCGCGGCGATTTCAGCATAGGACGGCATCGGGCGACAGGCTCCGGCTGGTGCTGCTGTGCAGCATCATGCCATGCCCGCCGCCCGGGGTCAGGTCACTCTTTCGGCAACGCGCGCAGACGCAGGTCGCGCATCTGTTCGTTGGTGGGCTCTGACGGGGCGCCCATCATCAGGTCCTCGGCGCGCTGGTTCATCGGGAACATGATGACCTCGCGGATGTTCTGCTCGTCCGCCAGCAGCATCACGATGCGGTCGATGCCCGCGGCACAGCCCCCGTGCGGCGGCGCGCCATAGCGGAACGCCTTGACCATGCCCCCGAACCGCTTTTCGACCTCGGATGCCGGATAGCCGGCCAGCTCGAACGCCTTGAACATGATCTCGGGCTTGTGGTTGCGGATCGCGCCGCTGATCAGCTCATAGCCGTTGCAGGCCAGGTCGTACTGGTATCCCAGAACCTCCAGCGGGTCGCCCTGCAGCGCCTCCATCCCGCCCTGCGGCATCGAGAAGGGGTTGTGGCTGAAGTCGATCTTGCCGTCGTCGGTCTTCTCGTACATTGGGAAATCGACGATCCAGGCGAACTTGAACTGGTTTTCGTCGATCAGGCCCAATTCACGGCCGATTTCCGTGCGGGCGCGGCCCGCGACGGCCTCGAACTGGTCGGGACGGCCGCCCAGGAAGAAGGCCGCATCACCCTCGGCCAGGCCCAGCTGCGTGCGGATCGCCTCGGTCTTCTCGACGCCAAGCGCCTTGGCGATGGGACCGGCGGCCTCGGTCGAACCGTCCTCGGCGCGGCGCCAGATGATGTAGCCCATGCCGGGCAGGCCCTGCCCTTGCGCAAAGGCATTCATGCGGTCGGCGAACTTGCGGCTGCCGCCGGTGGGCGCGGGAATGGCGCGGACCTGCGTGCCCTCCTGCTCCAGCAGCTTGGCAAAGATGCCGAAGCCCGACCCGCGGAAGTGATCGCTGACCACCTGCATCTCGATCGGGTTCCGGAGGTCCGGCTTGTCAGTGCCGTATTTCAGCAGGCTGTCGGCATAGGGGATCAGCGGCCAGTCGGCATCCACGCGGCGGCCGCCGCCGAACTCCTCGAACAGGCCCTGGATCACCGGCTGGACGGTGGCGAAGACGTCCTCCTGACGGACGAAGGACATCTCCATGTCCAGCTGATAGAAGTCGGTCGGGCTGCGGTCGGCGCGCGGGTCCTCGTCGCGGAAGCAGGGCGCGATCTGGAAATACTTGTCGAAGCCCGCGACCATGATCAGCTGCTTGAACTGCTGGGGCGCCTGCGGCAGGGCATAGAACTTGCCCGGATGCAGCCGCGACGGCACCAGGAAGTCACGCGCGCCCTCGGGGCTGCTGGCGGTGATGATCGGCGTCTGAAATTCGGTGAAGTTCTGGTCCCACATGCGGTTGCGGATCGATCGGATGACCTTGGACCGCAGCATGATGTTGTTGTGCAGGCTGTCGCGGCGCAGGTCCAGAAAGCGATAGGCCAGCCGCGTCTCCTCGGGATAGTCCTGGTCGCCGAAGACCGGCAGGGGCAGTTCGTCCGCGGGGCCCAGCACCTCGATCTCGGTGGCATAGACCTCGACCTCGCCGGTGGGCAGCTTGGCGTTAACCAGCGACGCGTCACGCATCTTGACCCGGCCGTCGATGCGGATGACGGTCTCTGCCCGCAGCTTGTCCATCGCGGCAAAGGCCGGGCTGTCGCTGTCGGCCAGGACCTGCGTCATGCCGTAATGGTCGCGCAGGTCGACGAACAGCACGCCCCCGTGGTCGCGGACCCGGTGGACCCAGCCCGACAGGCGGACGGTGGTTCCGGCATCGGCGGCCTTCAGGTCGCCGCAGGTATGGCTGCGATAGGCGTGCATGAGCGTTTTCCCCAGTTTTTCAGCCCCCGCACAAAGCGCGGGCCGGGCGGGAAGTCAACCTCTTAGAGCGGGCCTTCAGAACGGCCGCACCACGTTGCCGCTGTAGAAATAGACGCCCATGCCGACGGCGAACAGCACGTTCCCGGCCACCGCGTGCAGCGCCCAGGCCGCCGGAAAGCCGTGCCGCAGATAGGCGCGGGCAAAGAACCAGCCGCCCACGAAGGTCATGATCGCCACGATCCAGGACCAGTACATCAGATGCGCGAACGAAAAGATGGCCGCGTTCAGCGCGATGGCCGCCCGTCCCTGGGGCAGGATCGCGCCGTAGCGGTGAAAGAACAGCGGTCGGAAGATCAGCTCCTGCGGCAGCGCCGACAGGATCGGATAGAAGGTCCAGATGACCAGCAGGAATTCGGGCCGGTTGCGGGGGATCGAGAACAGCGCTTCGGGGCGCATCCAGGCCAGGATCAGCCAGCCCGCTGCCAGCGTCGCCAGCGCGATGCCCGCCAGCTCCTGCCAGGGCATCCGCCGCCAGCCCCGCACCAGCACGCGCCAGCGGAACCCGCCGGTGATCCACAGCAGCGCCATTCCGGCCAGGCTGAACAACGCCAGCGCGGTGAACAGCTGATCGGGCGGCAGGAACAGTGCGATGGCCAGCGGCGCCCCGACATAGAGCGCCGCGAACTCGACCTGCAGCCAACGCCGCGGGGCTAGCGAACCAGACGCGCCTGCAACCATCGCGCCCAATCCGCAGCCGAGCCCGCAAAGGCGTTGATGTCCGTGTCACCGCGGATGCCCGGAACGATGCCCGTGCCGGTATACTGCCAGAACGTCCAGCGCTGGCCCGGATAGGTGACACTGGGATGATCCGCGACCGAGCGCAGCCAGAACTCGGCGTTCATGCGGCCCATCTGGTTCTCGCGATAGAAATCGACGGTGGTGTAGATGATCGGGCGCTGGCCGTAATGACGGCCGACGATCTGCATGAAGACCTCGGCCTCGCGCAGGACCTCGGCAGCCGGGGGTCGACGAGGGCAGTTGCGGGAATTGGTCCACTCCATGTCCAGGACGGGCGGCAGCGATCCGGCCTCGCGCGGGACGTTCTGGATGTACCAATATGCGTTCTCGGCGCCAGATCGACAGAAATAGTAGAAATGATAGGCGCCCCGCGGGATCCGGGCCTGCGCGGCCTCGTACCAGTAGCGGCGGAAGTTCGGGTCGGCGTGATCGCCCCCTCGGTCGCCTTGATGAAGGCGAAGCTGATGCCCGCGCCGCGCACCCGGTTCCAGTCGATGTCCCCCTGCCAACGCGAGATGTCGATGCCGTGCACCGCATGCCCATAGGGCGCGCCGTTGCGCCACTGGTGCGGCGCGCGATCGCCCAGCTGCGGGTTCGCCCCGGGTCCGGGCGCGACCTGATAGCCGCCGGGCGCCTGCCCCCGTGGCGGCGTCCGTCCGCAGGAGACGGCGAATGTCACCACCGCCAACCCCAGCAACAGCTTTGTCAGAAATTTCATGCCTGCCCCTTCTTCTGTCCGAAGATACCGCCCGCGGCGCTTTGCGCGCCATTCTGTGGCCGTTATCTCAAACCCGTGAGGCAATGTCATCGGCCCAAGCCGGTCACGGTTGCGTCAGAAGAACGCCCGGACCGTTTCGGGTCCGGGCGCGGGGAACGCGGAATGTGGGCTCGGCTCAGTTCGCGGGGGCGTCGTCGCCTGCGGGCCGGTCGGCGGTGCCGGTGGGGGCGGTGGTACCATCGGCCGGGGTATCCGCGCCGGGCGTGGTGGGTTCGCCGACATCCTCGCCCAGACCCTCGGCATCGCTGATCGGCGTGTCGGCGGGCGGGGCGGTCGTGGCGATGCCGTCTTCCTGTTCGTCCACGCCGGGCGTGAAGACGAAGAACACCAGTGCCGCCACGACCAGCGCGACGATGATGGCGATGATCGCGGGCTTGTGGTTGCGCGCGGCTTTTTCCGGCTCGTGGTTGTGGGACATGGGATCACTTTCCTGTTGGACTCGCAAGGAAACGTGGCCGGGGGTGGGCGGTTCCGCAACAGCTTGGCAAACCCCGCGCCCGTCTGCCATGAAGGCCCGACACCCGCCCCGATCAGGACCCGCGCCGATGACCGATCCCACGCTGCCCCCCGGACTAGTCGCGGACGGACCTGCGACAGCACGCCGCGCCTTCGTCACCCTGGTCAGCAATGCCGCCTACCTGCCCGGCGCCGAGGCGCTTCTGCGTTCCCTCAGGCTGACCGGAACCTCCGCCGATCTGGCGGTGATGCATCGCGGCCTTGATGCGGATGCGCTGGCGCGCCTGTCCGCGCTTGGCGCCCGGCTGATCCGCGCCGACCTGCTGCCCACGTCGGACGCCTTCGACCAGGCCCATGCCCGCGACGCGCTGCATGCACGGGCCGCATTCCTCAAGGGCGGAAAGCCGGATTTCCATACCCCCTTGGACAATTTCATCAAGCTGCGTCTGTGGCAGCTGGACTACGACGCCTGCGTCTTCATCGACGCCGACGCGATCGTGCTGCGCCCGGTCGACAAGCTGTTCGATTTCCCGGAATTCTGCGCCGCGCCCAATGTCTATGACGGGCTGGACGGGTTCGGCCGGATGAATTCGGGTGTCTTCACCGCACGCCCCGATCCCGCGACCTTCGCCGCGATGATGGCCCGTCTGGACCGGCCGGGCGCCTTCTGGCGGCGCACGGACCAGACCTTTCTGCAGGAGTACTTTCCCGACTGGCAGGGGGCTTTCGATCCACCACAACCTGCTGCAATACGTCTGGACGCACATGCCGCAGCTGTGGGACTGGACCCAGATCCGCATCCTGCATTTCCAGTACGAGAAGCCTTGGCAGGATCACCCCAAGGCCGACAGTCTGCGCCCGCTGATCGACCTCTGGCGCCAGATCGCGGCGGGCGGACCCGTGCCCGACCTGAACGCCCTGCCCGGCCCGCCCGCCTGATGCGCGTGGCCCTGACCGGCGCGTCCGGGATCGTCGGGCGCTATGCCGCGCGCGCTCTGGGCCGGGCGGGCCACGACGTGACGCCCCTGGACCGGGCCCATGGCTGGGCGTTGGGCGACCCTGCGCCGCTGCAGGGCCATGACGCGCTGATCCATTGTGCCTTCGCCCACGCGCCGGGCCACTATCGCGGCGGAGAGGGCGACGACCCCGCGGCCTTCATCGCTGCCAACCTGGACGGCACGCGTGCCCTGTTCGATCAGGCCGTGCGGCAGGGGGTCGGGCGGGTGCTGTTCCTGTCCTCGCGCGCGGTGCATGACGGTCATCCGCCGGGGATGCGCCTGCCCGACGACCTGCCCGCCGCGCCGACCACGCTCTACGGCCAGGTCAAGGCCGGGGCAGAGGCGCATCTGGCATCGCTGCCGCTGGCGGGCTGCGCGATCCGTGCGACCGGCGTCTATGGTCCCGGCCCGGCGCATAAATGGCGGACGTTGTTCGCCGATTACCTGTGCGGTCGCCCCATCGCCCCGCGCATCGCGACCGAGGTTCACGCCGCCGACCTCGCCCGGGCGCTGGTCCTGCTTCTGTCGACGGGGGTGCTGCCATCCACCGTCAACTGCAGTGATCTTGTGCTGGATCACCACGACCTGCTGGCGATCGTCCGCGACGCCACCGGCAGCCGTCACCCGTTGCCCCCGCGTGCCGATGCGTCACGCCTGCGCCTCCCGGACTGCACGGCACTGATCGGCGCCGGATGGCAACCCGGGGGTGATCGCCTGCTGCGCCACACGATCCGTCGATTGCTGCGGGACTAGGTCCCGGATCAGCGATGCCCTCGGGGGGTCCGGGGGGCAGCGCCCCCCGGCGTCGCGGGACGCAATCAGCCTCGCCGGATCGACGCCATGCCCAGCACCCGCGCCCGCTTGCGCGGATCGCTGTCGAACAGCGCCGCCAGCTGCTCGGTGATCGCCCCGGCCAACTGCTCCGCATCGGTGATCGTCACGGCCCGCTGATAATAGCGGGTGACGTCATGGCCGATGCCGATCGCCAGCAGCTCGACGGCGCGGCGCTTCTCGACCATGGCGATCACGTCGCGCAGGTGGCGTTCCAGGAAGTTGGCAGGGTTGACCGACAGGGTGCTGTCATCGACCGGCGCGCCGTCCGAGATCACCATCAGGATCTTGCGTGCCTCGGGGCGGCGGGTCAGGCGCTTGTGCGCCCATTCCAGCGCCTCGCCGTCGATGTTCTCCTTCAGCAGCCCCTCCTTCATCATCAGCCCCAGATTGGGGCGGACGCGGCGCCAAGGCGCATCGGCGGACTTGTAGACGATGTGGCGCAGGTCGTTCAGGCGGCCGGGCTGGGCCGGACGGCCCGCGGCCAGCCACGCCTCGCGCGACTGCCCGCCCTTCCAAGCGCGCGTGGTAAAGCCCAGGATCTCGACCTTGACGTTGCACCGCTCCAGCGTGCGGGCCAGCACGTCGGCGCAGATCGCCGCGATGCTGATCGGACGCCCGCGCATCGACCCGGAATTGTCGATCAGCAGCGTCACGACCGTATCGCGGAACTCGGTGTCCTTCTCGATCTTGAAGGACAGCGGCATGGTCGGGTTCGCCACCACGCGCGCCAGGCGGCCGGCGTCCAGGACGCCCTCCTCCTTGTCGAACTCCCAGCTGCGGTTCTGCTGGGCCTGCAGGCGGCGCTGCAGCTTGTTGGCCAAGCGGCTGACCGCCCCCCGCAACGGTTCCAGCTGCTTGTCCAGATAGGCGCGCAGGCGCTCCAGCTCGGCGATGTCGGCCAGATCCTCGGCGCGGATCTCCTCGTCCCAGGTCTGGGCAAAGACGCGGTAATCGGGGCTGGCCTCGCTGACCGGGGGCGGCAGGTCGGGCGGGCTGTCCTGATCGGGCATCTCCGCCTCGTCCGCCATCTCGTCCTCGGCGGTGTCGTCCATGCCGACCTGGGCCTGGCGCTCGTCCTGTGTCTGCTCCTGGCTGCGCTCGGGGCTGGCGTCGCTCTCCTCGCTGTCGTCCTGATCCTGCGATTCGCTGTCGCCGGATTCCTCGTCCTGCTCGGCGTTCTCGTCGCTGTCGTCATCCTCGGGCTGGTCCGGATCCTCGCCCAGCTGGTCGCCATAACCCAGGTCGGTGATGATCCGCCGCGACAGCCGAGAGAACGCGGCCTGATCCGCCAGCGCATCGTTCACGTCCGCCAGCGCCCCCGAGGCCTGGCTCTCGACAAACGGCCGCCACAGGTCGGCGACATGCTGCGCGCCCGCGGGCAGCGCACGCCCGGTCGCCGCCTGGCGCAGGATGTAACCCGCCGCCACCGACAACGGTGCATCGGCCGGGGCCTTGATCTGGGCATAGCCCTTCTTGTCGGCCTCGGCGCCGATCTTGGCGTCGATGTTGGACAGCGCCCCCGGCATGTCGCGCGCGCCAAGCGCCTCGCAGCGCGCGGTCTCCAGCGCCTCGTACAGCTCGCGGGCCATCGGGCCCGCGGGGGAATAGCGGGCATGGGTGCCCGCATCGTGGTGGCGCATCCGCATGGCCAGCGCGTCGGCCGTGCCGCGCGCCAACAGCACCTCGTCGCGGCCCATGCGGCGGCTGATCTGCGGCAGGCGCATCGTGTCGCCCGCAACCCCGGCCGGGTCCGCGCTGAAGGTCACGTTCAGTTCGTGTTCGCCCGCCAGCGCGCGCGTCGCCTCGGTCAGGGCCTTCTTGAACGGGTCGGCGGGGTTGTCGGATTTCTTCATCTGCGGATGGCCCCCTTGGCCGCGCGGGCCTCAGCCCGCCTTGGCGGCTGCGCTTTCCGGCAATTCCTCGTCGAACAGGCGCTGATAGAACTCTGCCACGGTCTGGCGTTCCAGCTCGTCGCATTTGTTCAGGAAGGTCAGGCGGAACGCGTATCCCACGTTGTCGAAGATGCGCGCGTTCTGCGCCCAGGAAATGACCGTGCGCGGGCTCATGACGGTGGACAGGTCGCCCTGCATGAAGGCGGTCCGCGTCAGGTCGGCCAGCGTCACCATCTGGTTGATGGTCTTGCGGCCCTTCTCGGTGTTGTAATGGGGCACCTTGGCCAGCACGATCGCGGCCTCGGCGTCGTGACGCAGATAGTTCAGCGTCGCGACCAGCGACCAGCGGTCCATCTGGCCCTGGTTGATCTGCTGGGTGCCGTGATAGAGGCCGGTCGTGTCGCCCAGGCCCACCGTGTTGGCGGTGGCGAACAGCCGGAAATAGGGGTTCGGCGTGATGACCTCGTTCTGGTCCAGAAGCGTCAGCTTGCCATCGGCCTCCAGCACGCGCTGGATCACGAACATCACGTCCGCGCGGCCCGCGTCGTATTCGTCGAAGACGATCGCGGTCGGGTTCCTCAGCGCCCAGGGCAGGATGCCCTCGTGGAACACGGTGACCTGCTTTCCGTCGACCAGCTTGATCGCGTCCTTGCCGATCAGGTCGATCCGGCTGACATGGCTGTCCAGGTTCACGCGCACGCAGGGCCAGTTCAGGCGCGCCGCGATCTGTTCGATATGGGTGGACTTGCCCGTCCCGTGATAGCCCTGGACCATGACGCGGCGGTTGTAGGCAAAGCCTGCCAGGATCGCCATCGTCGTGTCGGGATCGAACTTGTAGGTGCTGTCGATCTCGGGGACGCGATCCGTGCGGTCGGCAAAGCCCTTGACCTTCATGTCGCTGTCCAGACCGAACACCTCGCGCAGGTCGATCTCTTCGGTGGGTTTCGCGTTCATGTCCAGCATCGGCCCTAGCCCTTTCCATCACATCGGCGCATTGATCGCGCATTCGGGCAACGGGTGCAAGGCACGGCGCGGGCGGCCGCCACCCCGTGCGCGCGTTGACGCGCGAGGGTGTGCTTCATAAGGTGCCCACAACCCTTGGAAGGATGCCCCGGTTTTGACAGACGCACGCCGTTCCGAACTGGAAACCCTGATCGCCCGCACCGCCATGGGTGATCGCGACGCCTTTGACCGCCTGTACGACGCGACATCGGCCAAGCTGCACGCCGTGTGCCTGTCGGTCCTCAAGGACCGCCCCGAGGCCGAGGAGACCTTGCAGGAGGTCTATATCCGCGTGTGGCAAAGCGCCGCGCGCTATGCCTCGAACGGGCTGTCGCCGATGACCTGGCTGATCACCATCGCCCGCAACCGGTCCATCGACAGGCTGCGCGCCCGCGGATCACGACCGGTGACCGCGCCCGAAGATGCCGCGGCCTTCGTCGCCTGCAGCGCGCCGGGTCCCGAATCGGCGACGATCATGGCCCAGGAACGCCGCATGCTGGACGACTGCCTGGCCAGGCTGGCCGAGGCGCAGGCGGGCGCCGTGCGTGCCGTCTACCTCGAGGGGGTCAGCTATGCCGACCTGGCCGCGCGCGAGGGGCTGCCCATCAACACCGTGCGCAGCTGGCTGCGCCGCAGCCTGCTGCGACTGAAGGATTGCGTAAGCCAATGACCGACGATGCCCCGCTGACCCCGTCCCAGGAAGACCAGGCGCTGGCGGCCGAGCTGGCGCTTGGCCTCTTGGACGGACCCGAGGCCGCCGCCGCGACGGCCCGCATGTCCACCGACCCGGATTTCGCCCGCATCGTCCACGACTGGTACGAACGCATGGCCGGCATCGCCGAGGCACTGACCCCGGTCATGGCCCCTGCCCGCGCACGCCAGGCGATCCGCGAACGGTTGGGCCACGTCACGCCGCCCCTAGCCAACGACCCGACCGAACGGCGGGCCTGGTGGCGCGGTCCGATGGGCGCGCTGGCGGGGTTGCTGGCCGTCGCCGCGACCGCCACGTTCCTGTGGCTGCCCGGGCTGCAGCACCCCGCCGCCCCCGCCTATCAGGCACAGCTTGCGACCCAGGATCAGGCCCTGCGCGTCGCTGCCCGCATCGACGGGCGCGACATGGAGATCGCGCTGGAAAGCGGCGCCGCCCCTGATGACCGCGACTGGGAGATCTGGTGGGTGAAACCCGACGGCTCGGCCCCGGTATCGATCGGGCTGGTCCCGCGCGACGGCACCTTGCGCATGACGCTGCCGGACGGGCTGGACCCCTCGGCGGACATCCAGATCGCGCTGTCGGACGAACCGGCGGGCGGATCGCCGACCGGCCAGGCGACCGGGCCGGTGGTGGCCATCGCGCCGCTCACGTCCTTGTGATCGCGGATTGACCGGGGGGTTGCGCAACTAACCCGCGCCTGCCGCGTGTTTGGGAGTGTCGGGCGCAGAAATGCCGCCCAGAACCAAAACCGGAGGAAGTCCATGACCACCCGCTTTACCAAAGTCGGCGCTTCGATCATCGCTGCCACCATCGCGCTTGGCGCACCGGCCTTTGCCCAGAACACCATGGTGGGCGGCGCCGAGATGTTCCCGAACCGCAACATCGTCGAAAACGCCGTGAACTCGGCCGACCATACCACGCTGGTCGCCGCCGTGCAGGCCGCGGGCCTGGTCGAGACGCTGTCGGGCCCGGGCCCGTTCACCGTCTTCGCCCCCACCAACGCGGCCTTCGAAAAGCTGCCCGACGGCACCGTCGAGGATCTGCTGAAGCCCGAGAGCCTGCAGACCCTGCAGACCATCCTGACCTGCCACGTCGTCCCGACCGAGGCGATGTCGTCCGCCGTGGGCCGCATGATCCAGCAGGGCGGCGGTTCGGCCGCGCTGGAGACCGTGGGCGGCTGCACGCTGACCGCCAGCATCCGCGCCAGCGACAATGCCCTGCAGATCACCGACGAGAACGGCAACGTCGCCACCGTGCTGATCCCCGACGTGGACCAGTCGAACGGCGTGATCCACTCGATCGACACCGTGCTGCTGCCGGCGTCCTAAGACGCCCCGCAGGACCTGCCGTCCCCCGACAGGCAGGTCATGGCCCGCGCAGTCCCCTCTGCGCGGGCCTTTTTGCATGCCGATCCGTGAGTGATGGTGAAACCGCTTGCCTCGACGCGCGTTGCCGGGTGCTGATGGGCTGCGGCACGGCGCCGCATCGGGCCAATTTCCGAAGGGACACTGCATGAGCGGGTTGATCGCGCTTCTTGACGACGTAGCGGCAATTTCGAAGGTGGCGGCGGCATCGATCGACGACGTGGCAGGCCAGGCGGCCAAGGCGGGCGCCAAGGCCGCGGGGGCGGTCATCGACGACGCGGCGGTGACGCCGAAATACGTCCACGGCTTCGACGCCAGCCGCGAGATCCCCATCGTCTGGAAGATCGCCCGCGGATCGCTGTTCAACAAGCTGGTGATCCTGCTGCCGGTCGCGCTGCTGCTGTCGGCCTTTGCGCCCTGGGCCATTCCGCCCCTGCTGATGCTGGGCGGCGCCTATCTGTGCTACGAGGGCGCGCACAAGGTCGCGCACCTGTTCCACAAGACCGACACCCATGACAGCGAAAAGCACACCCATCCCGACACCGACGGTGCCGCGCTGGAGGAGGCCCGCGTCGCCGGCGCCATCAAGACCGACTTCATCCTGTCGGCCGAGATCATGACAATCGCCCTGTCCACCATCCCGACCGACGACAGCCTGCTGATGAAGGCGGTCATCCTGGCGCTGGTCGCCGTGGCGATCACCGTCGCGGTCTATGGGTTCGTGGCGCTGGTGGTGAAGGCCGACGATGTCGGGGTGCACCTGGCACAGCGCCGCACCGGTGCCGTCGCCGTCCTGGGCCGCGGCATCGTCAAGGTCATGCCCGGCTTCATGAAGACGCTGACCGTGGTCGGCACCGCCGCGATGATCTGGGTCGGCGGGCAGATCATCGTGCACGGCCTGGAGCAGCTTGGCTGGGGCGCGCCCTATCACCTGATCCATGACTGGGCCGAGGCCGCCGCCGCCGCCGTGCCCGCGGCCCCCGGCGTGGTCGCATGGGTCGTCACCGCCTTCTGCGACGGCGTCATCGGCCTGATCCTGGGACTGGCCCTGCTGCCGGTGGCGACCAAGGTCATCAACCCCATCATCGGCGCGGTGATGGGGGCATTCGCGCAACTTCGTAAAAAACCGAACGCCAACGAAACCCGTTGACCCAAACCTCCCGACGTCACAAGACTGTCACATGAGCGTTGCGATGCTGTCGTGAACTGCCGATAGGCGGGGTCAGCATCGCAACTCTGTAAGGGAGGGAAGACAACATGATCCGATACGGAACCGCATCCGCGGTGGCGCTGGTGGCGTCGCTGACTGCCGCGCAGGCAGAAACGAACATCGAATGGTGGCACGCCATGGGCGGCGAGCTGGGCGCGAAGCTGGAGGAGATCGCCCAGGGCTTCAACGACAGCCAGGACGAATACACCGTCACCCCCGCCTACAAGGGCACCTACCCCGAGACGATGACCGCCGCGATCGCCGCGTTCCGCGCGAACCAGCAGCCCGCCATCGTCCAGGTGTTCGAGGTCGGCACCGGCACCATGATGGCCGCCCAAGGCGCCATCGTCCCGGTCCACGAACTGATGGAGCAGCACGGCCAGGCCTTCGACCAGGCGGCGTTCCTGCCGGCCGTCGTCGGCTATTACACCGATACCGACGGCAACATGCTGTCGATGCCCTTCAACAGCTCGACGCCGATCCTGTATTACAACAAGACCGTGTTCGAGAAGGCGGGCCTGGATCCGAACACCCCTCCCAAGACCTGGGCCGAGCTGGAGCAGTTCAGCAAGCAGATCATGGAATCGGGCGCCGCGACCTGCGGTTTCACCACGCAATGGATCAGCTGGATCCAGACCGAGAACCTGTCGGCCTGGCACAACCAGCCGATCGGCACGCTGGAGAACGGCATGGGCGGCCTTGATGCGCGGCTGTCGCTGAACGGGCCCGTTCAGGTCAAGCACTGGGAGAACCTCAAGCGCTGGTCCGACGAGGGCATTTTCAAGTACGGTGGCCCGGTGGGCGCCGACAATGCGGGGCCGAT
The DNA here is from genome assembly GCF_015390265.1 of Paracoccus sp. NBH48. Lineage (NCBI taxonomy): Bacteria > Pseudomonadati > Pseudomonadota > Alphaproteobacteria > Rhodobacterales > Paracoccaceae > Paracoccus > Paracoccus sp. NBH48. Next base: position 128,529 of record NZ_VUOJ01000003.1, read on the forward strand.
GCTGTACTCCCAGGAATGCGCAATGCTGATGGGCAGCTCGGGCAGCCGTGCCGGCGTCATCGCCAACTCGACCGCCTACGAGGTCGGCTATGGCATGCTGCCCTATTACGACGACGTCGAGGGCGCGCCGCAGAATTCGATTATCGGGGGCGCCTCGCTGTGGGTGCTGTCGGGCAAGACGGACGAGGAATATGCGGCGACCGCCGCCTTCCTGGAATACCTGACCCAGCCCGAGGTGCAGGCCGATTGGGCATCCTTCACCGGCTACCTGCCCATCACCGCCGCGGCGCGTGAGCAGATGGCAGGCTATTATGCCGAGAACCCCGGCGCCGACACCGGCATCAACCAGATCACTCTGAACGAGCCGACCGAGAACTCCAAGGGTCTGCGCTTTGGCAGCTATGTCCAGATCCGCGGCATCATCGACGAAGAGTTCGAACAGCTTCTGTCGGGCGACAAGGACGCGCAGGGCGCGCTGGACGCGGTCGTCAGCCGCGGCGACGCGCTGCTGGAAGAGTTCCAGGCGCAGAACCAGTAACCGCCCCACCCCCTTCGGCCGGGGCCGCGCATCACGCGCGGCCCCGGTCTTTTCCCGTTTTCGCCCCAAGGTCCCGCGATGAAGCGCACCATTTTCCGAAACCAGCTGCTGCCATGGCTGCTGCTGGCCCCCCAGCTGATCATCACCTTCATCTTTTTCCTGTGGCCCGCCGGTCAGGCCATCCGTCAAAGCTTTCTGCGCGAGGATGCCTTCGGCACCCGGACGACCTTTGTCGGACTGGAGAATTTCGCCCGCCTGTGGGGCAGCCCCGAATATCTCAACAGCCTGCAGGTGACGGCGGTCTTCGCCATCTCGGTCACGGTGCTGTCGATGGGGCTGTCGCTGCTGCTGGCGATCGCGGTGGACCGGATGATCCGCAGCACGCGTGTCTATACGACGCTGCTGGTCTGGCCCTACGCGGTGGCGCCTGCGGTCGCGGGCATCCTGTGGTGGTTCATCTTCAACCCGACCATCGGCATCATGCCCTATCTGCTGGGGGGCTTGGGCTATGACTGGAACCACATCCAGGACAAGGGCGACGCCATGACGCTGGTCGTCATCGCCAGCGCGTGGAAACAGATCAGCTACAACTTCCTGTTCTTCCTGGCAGGGCTGCAGGCGATCCCGGCCAGCCTGCGCGAGGCCGCGGCCATCGACGGGGCGGGTCCGGTGCGGCGGTTCTTCGACATCACCTTTCCGCTGCTGTCACCGACGACGTTCTTCTTGCTGGTGGTCAACATCGTCTATGCGATGTTCGACACGTTCGGCGTGATCGACGCCACGACCGAGGGCGGCCCGGCACAGGCCACCAACATCATGGTCTACAAGGTCTATTTCGACGGCTTCGTCGGGCAGAACCTGGGCTCGTCCGCCGCGCAGTCGGTGGTCCTGATGGCGCTGGTCCTGGTGCTGACGGTGATCCAGTTCCGGTTCGTTGAGAAGAAGGTGGCCTACTGATGATCGAGAACCGTCCCTTCCTGAACCTGGCCGCCCACCTGACGCTGATCCTGGGCGTCTGCGTCGTGGCGCTGCCGGTCTGGGTGGCCTTCGTGGCCTCGACCCACAGCGCGACCGCCTTCATGTCGGGCACCATCCCGATGTGGCCGGGCGACCAGATGATCCAGAACTACAGCCAGATGCTGGGCGCGGGCGTGTCCACCAGCGGCACGCCCCCGGTCGGCGTGATGATGTTCAACAGCCTCGTCATGGCGCTGGCCATCGCCATCGGCAAGATCGTCATCTCGGTCCTGTCGGCCTTTGCGGTGGTCTATTTCCGCTTTCCGCTGCGCGGCCTGGCCTTCTGGTGCATCTTCATCACGCTGATGCTGCCGGTCGAGGTGCGCATCGTGCCCACCTTCCAGGTGGTGGCCGATCTGGGCATGCTGAACAGCTATGCCGGCCTGTCGATCCCGCTGATCGCCTCGGCCACGGCCACGTTCCTGTTCCGCCAGGTCTTCCTGACCATCCCGGACGAGCTGACCGAGGCCGCCCGCATCGACGGCGCCGGGCCCATGAAGTTCTTTCGCGACATCCTGCTGCCCTTGTCGCGCACCAATATCGCAGCCCTGTTCGTGATCCTGTTCATCTATGGCTGGAACCAGTATCTCTGGCCGCTGCTGATCACGACCAGTTCGGATTATTACACCATCGTTGCGGGGATTAAGCGCATGGCGGATGCCGTGGACGGTCTGCCGCAATGGCACCTGGTCATGGCGACCGCGATGCTGGCGATGATCCCACCCGTGATCGTGGTGGTCGCCATGCAGCGCCTGTTCGTCAAAGGTCTTGTCGAGACGGAGAAATAAGATGGCATCCATCACCCTCAACAATGTCGGCAAGGTCTATGCCGGCGGCGCCCGCGCCGTGGGCGGCGTCAATATCGACATCGCGGATGGCGAATTCCTGGTCCTGGTCGGCCCGTCGGGCTGCGGAAAATCCACGCTGCTGCGCATGGTCGCGGGGCTGGAGAGCATCACCGAGGGCGAGGTCCGCATCGGCGACCGCGTGGTCAACGAGATCGAGCCCGCCGATCGCGACATCGCCATGGTGTTCCAGAACTATGCCCTGTACCCGCACATGTCGGTGCGACAGAACCTGGCATACGGCCTGAAGAACCGGGGCACCCCAAAAGCCGAGATCGAACGCCGCGTGGGCATCGCCTCGGACATCCTGCAGATCGGCCCGTTCCTGGACCGCAAGCCGCGCGCCCTGTCCGGTGGTCAGCGCCAGCGCGTTGCCATGGGCCGCGCCATCGTGCGCGAACCGGCCGCGTTCCTCTTCGACGAGCCGCTGTCGAACCTGGACGCGAAACTGCGCGTCGCCATGCGCCTTGAGATCAAGGAGCTGCAGAAGCGCCTGCGCACGACCTCGATCTATGTGACCCACGACCAGCTGGAGGCGATGACGCTGGCCGACCGGCTGGTGGTGCTGAACGGCGGGCAGATCGAACAGATCGGCACGCCGCTGGAGGTCTATCGCCGCCCGGCATCGGCCTTCGTGGCCAGCTTCATCGGCAGCCCGGCCATGAACCTGATCGAGGCCAGCGCCGTCCCGCACCTGCCCGGAACCGGGCATGCGGGCCATGTGGGCATCCGCCCCGAGGATCTGAGCGTCACCGCCGACGGCCCGATCGAGATGTCGGTGCTGGCGGTCGAGGAACTGGGCGCGCAGCGGCTGGTCCACGGCAAGACCGGCGATGCCCGCATCACCATCACCCTGCCGTCCGATGCCCCCCTGTCCGATCACATGCGCCTGTCCTATCGCCCCGGCGGGCTGCACCTGTTTGACAAGGTCAGCGGCAAGCGCATGGACTGACGTGAATGAAACGTGAACATCTGACCCTTGCGGGTCGGGCGTTCCATGCTACCTTGGGGTGAACCAACGCGGAAAGGTCGCCCCATGTGCCTGTCGTTCGGCTGCTCTCACCACAATCCCATCGCCTGCATCGTGCCGCCCTATATGCTGCGGGTGCTGGCGCTGCGGGGTGACCCCGCGACGGCGGACATGGCGCGCACGCTGCTGCGCCATGACGAACAGCTGCGCGAGGAGCGCGCGGCCTGGGCCAGCCTGCCGCCCGCGCCGCAGGGCATCGCGCCCGATCCCGACCTGTGCTGCCCCGACCGGCGCATCCACGACGGCGAATTCCGCGCCGCCCTTCCCGGCCGCCTGGTCCGGGCCGAGGGCGACGCGCCGTCCGGCATCGCGGATGCCGACCTGGCCTATGACAGCGCCGGCCAAGTCTTCGCGATGTTCGCCGAGGAATACGGCCGCAATTCGCTGGACGGGCGGGGCATGCCGCTGGTGGCGACGGTCCAGCACCGCCGCAACTACAACAACGCCTTCTGGGACGGGCAGCAGATGGCCTATGGCACGGGCGACGGCAAGATCTTCCGGACCTTCCTGCAGCTGTCGGTCATCGCGCATGAGATGACCCATGGTGTCATCCAGCATTCCGGCGGGCTGATCTATGAGAACCAGTCCGGCGCGCTGAACGAACATGTGGCCGACGTCTTCGGCGCGCTGGCCGAACAGCGCGTGCTGGGTCAGACCGCACATCAGGCCGACTGGCTGATCGGGCGCGGCATCCTGGGCGCGGGCATCAACGGCGTGGCGCTGCGCAGCATGAAGGCACCGGGCACGGCCTATGCCGACGACCTGCTGGGCACCGATCCCCAGCCCTGGCACATGGATCAGTTCAACACCACGACCGACGACAATGGCGGCGTGCACATCAATTCGGGCATTCCGAACCACGCCTTCTACCTGTTCTGCAGCTATCTGGGCGGCAACGCGTGGGAGCTGCCGGGCCGCATCTGGTACCGGACGCTGCAGGACCTGAACAATCCGATGGCCAGCTTTTCCGATTTCGCCGACCAGACCCTGCGCAGCGCGGCAGCACTGGCAGGCGCGGGCAGCCAACAGGCGCTGCTGCTGCGACGCGCGTGGAAACTTGTGGGAATCGCGGTCTGATCCTATGATCCGCGGACCGGAGGACCGCATGATCATAGAGATCCGCAGCCACGGCGGCTTTGGCGGCATCACTGCCGCCACCTCGCGCCGCATCGACACCGACGCCCAGCCCGAACCCCGGGCGCAGGAGCTGTGCGCGGCCTTCCACCCCAAGGCGTTGGCCGACATGGCGGCCACCCCCTGTCCCGGCTGCCCGGATCGGATGCGCTATGCGATCACCGTGACGGACGCGACCGGCCCGCACGCCATCACCCTTTCTGAGGGTCAGATGCCCCCCGAGATGCTGGACCTGCTGGACGATCTTTAGATCCAGCCCTTCCAACGCAGGAACAGCCATGTCCCCAGGGTCGTCCCGCCCATCAGGATCAGGGCGAAGGCATAGCCCCAGGGTTCGTCCAGCTCCGGCATGTTCGTGAAGTTCATCCCGTAGACGCTGGCGATCAGCGTCGGCGGCAGGAACAGCGCCGCGACGACCGACAGGATGCGGACCGTGTTGTTCTGTTGCAGGTTGATCAGGCCAAGCGTGGTGTCCACCGCCAGGCTGACCCGCCCGCCCAGGAAATCGGCATGCACCTCCAGCGCCTGGATGTCGCGCATCTGCGCACGGGTGGCGGCGCGCAGGCGGCCCTCCTCGGGGCGGTCCTCCAGCGTGGCGGTATAGAACGCCTGCATCCGCTCGACCGTCAGCAGGGCCAGGCGGACGCGTGCCATCGTCTCGGCCTCGCGTCCGACATCCTGCAGCGCGGCCTGCAACCGGTCCGAGGCCGCGGCGACCGCGCGGCGTTCGAACACAGCAGCGGTGGTCTGGTCCAGCGTGCGGCCCGCCCCTTCCAGGATGTCGGCCAGCCGGGCGATGATCTCCTCGACAAGGCCCAGGAACAGCCGGTCGGGCGTGCCGCAGCCCAGGGTCGAGCGTTCGGCGCGTTCGGGATAGGTCAGGAACGGCCGCGGCGAATGGTGGCGCACCGTCACCAGCCGGTCCGGCGACAGGATGAACGTCACCGGCATCGAGATCCGGTCACCCCCGGCGCGCTCTCCCGGCAGCATCGCGGTCATGTAGTCCAGCCCGTCCTCGCGATAGAGGCGGTTGGACAGCTCGATCTCCTCCATCTCGGCCAGGCTGGGAACAGGCACGCCAAGCACGCGCAGCTGCGCGATCTCGGCGTCGTTGGGCTGGATCAGGTCAATCCATGCCGCGTCCGCGACATCGCGTTCTGCGGCAAGGCGCACCAGGCGACCGTTCTCGATGGAATAGGCGTAATACATGCGACGCTCCGGTCGGTTCGCCCCCGTGGTGCCCTACCGCGGACAAACGATCAAGCGGATGTGGAAAGGGGCGCCCCGGATGGGACGCCCCTGATCACCCGTTGCGGCAGAGCGATCACTTGTCGCGATAGTAATCGTCGATCTCGCGGTCGGCCTCGTCCTTGGTCCAGCCGTATTTTTCCTGCAGCTTGCCGGCCAGCTTGTCCTTGTTGCCGTCGATCTGATCCAGCTCGTCGTCGGTCAGTTCGCCCCATTTGACCTTGGTCGCGCCTTTCAGCTGCTTCCATTTGCCTTCGATGATATCCCAGTTCATTTCCGCCTCCTTTTCAGACGTTCATATGCCGGAATAACGCCCGCAGCCGCGGCAGGTTCCTAGCGGACAAGGTCCGGCGGAACGCCGCCGTCGATATGGGCCTGCAGGTTCGCCAGCGCGCGCAGGCCCATGCGGGTGCGCGTGTCGTCGGTGGCCGTTCCCAGATGCGGCAGCAGCGTGGCATTGGGGGCATCCAGCAGGGCCTGGGGCACATGCGGCTCTTGCGCATAGACGTCCAGGCCCGCGCCCGCGATGCGGCCGTCCACCAGGGCTGCGATCAAGGCGTCCTCGTCCACCACGTCGCCGCGGGCGATGTTGACCAGCACGCCTTGGGGGCCCAGGGCCTCCAGTTCGGCCACGCCGATCAGGCCGCGCGTGGCCGCACCCCCCGGCACGGCGATCACCGCCACGTGGCAGGCCGCCAGCATGGCGCGCAGATCACCGATCTGCCGGGCCGGAAAGTCCAGCCCCGCGACGGTCGAGCGGTTGAAGAACACCACCTCCATCCCGAAGCCCAGATGCGCGCGCCGCGCGATGGCCTGACCGATCCGGCCCATGCCGACGATGCCCACGGTGCGGCCCGACATCTCCGCCCCCAGCAGCTGCGTGGGGTTCCACCCGGTCCAGCCGCCCGCGCGCAGCAGGCGTTCGCCCTCGGACGCGCGGCGCAGCACCATCAGCATCAGCGTCAGCGCGATGTCGGCGGTGGCGTCGGTCACCACGTCGGGCGTATTCGTGACCGCCACACCGGCGGCGCGGGCAGCGGCGATGTCGATATGGTTGAACCCCGCGCCGAAATTGGCCAGCAGCCTGCAGCGCAGATCGCCCTGGAAGGCCTCGGCCCCGAAGGCGTCGCCAAGCGTCGGGATGATCGCCTCATAATCGCGCATCGCCTCGCCCGCCTGATCGACGGTCAGGGGCGTGTTGTCGCGGAATGTCGCGTCGCAGGCCGCGCGGATGGCGGCGGTGGCGCGGTCGGTCATCGGGCGGGTGACAAGAACCTTCAATAGAGGCGGCCTCCGTTGGGGACGGTCAGATCGGGGCGGATCAGCACGACCTCTCCGTCGGGGTCGGGCACGCCCAGGACCAGCACCTCGGACATGACGGGGCCGATCTGGCGGGGCGGAAAGTTCACGACGCACAGCACCTGCGTACCGACCAGCGTCTGGGGGTCGTAATGACGGGTGATCTGGGCCGAGGACTTGCGCTCTCCCAGATCGCCCAGGTCCAGCCACAGCTTGATCGCGGGCTTGCGCGCCTCGGGGAAGGGTTCGGCGCGGGTGATGGTGCCGACGCGGATGTCGACCTTCAGGAAATCGTCAAAGGTGATCATCCGCGACCCAGCTCCCGCCCGCGTTCGGTCGCGGCCGCCACGGTGCGCACCATCAGCGGCGTCAGGCCCACGCCCTCGTCCATCAGCACGGCCAGCCCCGCCGCGGTCGTCCCGTTGGGAGAGGTCACGTTGCGGCGCAGCACGGCCGGGTCCTCGTCCGCATGGACGGCCAGCGCGCCCGCACCCGCCACGGTCGCGCGCGCCAGTTCCAGCGACAGCGCGGGCGACAGGCCCTGCGCGACGCCTGCGGCGGCCATCGCCTCGATCAGGTGGAACACATAGGCCGGGCCGCTGCCCGACAGGCCGGTGACGGCGTCCATCTGGCCCTCATGCTCCAGCCGGACGACGCGGCCCACGGCGCGCATCAGCGCCTCGGCCAGGTCCAGGTGCGCGGGCGTTGCGGCACCGTTGCCGATCATCGCGGAAATGCCCTGACCGATGGCCGCGGGCGTGTTGGGCATCACCCGGATCACGGGGGCGCCGGGAAAGGCCGCCTCGAAGGTCGCGATGGTCGTGCCTGCCGCGACCGATATCACCAGGCTGCCCGACAGGTCCGGCATGGCAGACAGCGCGCCGCCCATCATCTGCGGCTTGACCGCCAGCACGACCACGGCCGGATCAGCCGGCAGGTCCGCATTCACGCGCAACCCGCGGTCCTGCCATTCGGGTGCCAGGTTCGGGTCGATGACCGTGACCGCGCCCGCGTCCAGCCCGCGCGCCAGCCACCCCTGCAGCATCGCCCCGCCCATGCGGCCGCATCCGACCAGGACCAGTCCGCGCGCGTTGATGTCGTCGAAATCGTTCATGTCAGGCCCGTCCGTAAGTTTCGCCCAAGGCAATCTCCAGCGCCGCGGCGGGCGAGGTGCCGCCCCATCCGGCCAACTGGAACGAAGGATAGAACCGCTCGCACGCGGCCAGGGCGGTGCCGATCATCTGGTCCACCTGCTCCGGCAGCGCGATCGCGTCCCCCGCCAGCACCAGCCCGTACCGCCAGACCATCTGCCTCTGCGGCGCGCAGAAGGTGAAGGCCCCGTCCCAGACCCGGTCGTTGGCCAGGTTGATCGTCTGATAGATGGCCGGCATGCGGTCCGCCGGCGGGTCCATGTCAAAGCTGCAGATCAGCCGCAGGACCGCGTCGCGGGGCGACCATGCCAGGGTCAGCGCATAGCGGCGCCACTGGCCGTCCACATCCATGACGATCTGATCCTCGGCCAGGCGGTCGAACTCCCAGGCGTGATGCGTGGCCACGGCTTCGACGATGTCGATCGGGTGGATGTCGTCGATGCGCATGGAGGAATCGATCTGCGTCATGGTCTGCCTGTGGCTGCGGTCTTGCGCCGCGGTGGTCCTTGGGTGGCCACACAACACCGGGGGTCGGCGGCCATGGCGCTTACAACATATCGTGGTCGGCTTTACCACTGGTGTAAAGTCCGAATTGCCCCCGCGGCGGTGGTGTCCTAGCAGGGGCGGACAGGACCAAGGGGGCGGCATGGCACGCGATCACGGCGGCAATCTGGATGCGGCGCAGGCACGGTTCGGCACGGGCGACTGGATCGACCTGTCGACCGGCATCAACCGCAGGCCTTGGCCGGTCCAGCCCCTGTCGGACACAGCCTTTCGCGCGCTTCCGATGGCTAGGGCGGAACGGGCGCTGATCCGGGTCGCCGCGGAATGGTTCGGCTGCGCGGACGACCACGTCCTGCCGATGGCCGGGGCCACGGCCGCGATCCAGCTGGTGCCGCGCCTGCGGCCCGCGGGCCACGCGGCGGTGCTGATGCCCAGCTACAACGAACATGCGGCCAGCCTGACCGCTGCGGGCTGGCGCGTCACCCCCGCCCCCGACTTGGACAGGATGGATGGCGCCGACCTGGCCGTCGTCGTGAACCCCAACAACCCCGACGGGCGGGAATGGTCGCCCCTGGTCCTGGCCGCGCTGGCACGGCGGGTCGGCCTGCTGATCGTCGACGAAAGTTTCGCGGATGCGCGCCCCGACCTGTCGCTGGCCCGGTCCCTGCCCGCGAATGCGGTGGTGCTGCGCAGCTTTGGCAAGTTCTGGGGTCTGGCCGGGCTGCGGCTTGGCTTTGCGCTGGCGGACCCGGCCCTGCTGTCACAGCTGCGCGAGGCCGCGGGCCCCTGGTCCGTCAGCGGCCCCGCATTGGAGATCGCGACCGCCGCCATGGCCGACCGGGCCTGGGCCGACGACACCGTCACCTATCATGCCGAAGCCGCGCTGAACCTTGACCGGCTGGCCGCGCGCGCGGGCTGGCGGCCCCTGGGCGGGACGCATCTGTTCCGCCTGTACGACACGCCGGACGCGCAGGTGGCCCAAGACACGCTGGCCCGCGCACATGTCTGGACCCGGCGCTTTCCCTATTCGGACCGCTGGCTGCGGCTTGGCATTCCCGGCAGCCGGGAAGAGTTCGCCCGCGTCGGGCAGGCCCTGACCCGCTAGCGCTTGCGCAGGAATTCCGTGCGCAGGACCAGGCCCCTGATGCCGTCGTGGCGACAATCGACCTCTGCCGGGTCGTCGGTCAGGCGGATGCCGCGGATCACGGTGCCCTGCTTGATCACGGTGCTGCTGCCCTTAACCTTCAGGTCCTTGATGACGACCACCTGGTCGCCGTCGGCCAGCGGCGTGCCCGCGCTGTCACGCACGATGCCGGCGGCGGCGGCCTCGGCCGCGACCTCAGAGGCGGGGCGCCATTCGTCCGTGGCCTCGTCATAGACATAGTCGTCGTCGGCCATGGTCTGCCCTTTCGCGGCTGGCGGCGCAGGGTGCCGCCCGTCACGCCTTAGGCCGCAGGGGCGGGACGCGCAACCTCTGGCGCAGGGCGTGGGGTTTGGCCATGATGGGCCTGCGAAAAGGATGCCCCCGATGATGCGACTTGCCCTGTTTCTGACGATGCTAGCGGCCCCCGCGGCCTTGGCCGACGCGCCGCTGATGGTGCTGGACCGCACGCAGCTGCCGTTCGACCTGGGGCCCGGGAACCCCGCCAACAGCCCCGCGCGGCCGGGCAATGCGCCCCATGCGGCCTGGAACTCGGCCGGAAACACCGCGAACGCGCCGACTGCACCGGGCAACCGCCCCACCGACCGCGTGAACGAGGGGCGGGTGATCTTCACCTCGGACGGGTCGGTGGTAGGCTATTACGCGCCGAACGCGGTCGGGGTGCTGAACCTGTTCGACACCCAGGGCCGGCGCATCGCCTATCGCCCGGCGCGGGGCACGAAAAGCCTGTTCACCGTGCAGGGCGCCTGGTGCGGCACGGTCGACGGGCTGCGCGACGGCAGTCTGGTGCTGGCGGTCACGCCCGATTGCGCGCGCCAGTTCATGCGCTGACACCCTATCGTCACATTCCGTCCCTAGACCGCAGCAAAGCCACCGGAGACGCAGATGAACGACTACAAGGACTGGCTGCAGGCAGAACTGCAGGAGACCCTGGACGAGGATATCGAGCTTGAGATGGAGGACGCCGCCCTGTCGGCCGAGATCCGGCGCATCTATCGCAGCCACCATCCCGACCAGATGGACCGCAAGCTGTATTTCCGCGAACTGCTGCGCCTGCAGTCCGAACTGATCCGCCTTCAGGACTGGGTCAGCCACAACAACGAACGTGTCGTGGTCCTGTTCGAGGGGCGCGACAGCGCCGGCAAGGGCGGCGCCATCAAGCGCATCACGCAGCGGCTGAACCCGCGCGTGGCCCGCGTCGTCGCCCTGCCCGCCCCGTCCGACCGGGAAAAGACGCAGTGGTATTTCCAGCGCTATGTCCCCCACCTGCCGGCGGGCGGAGAGATCGTGCTGTTCGACCGCAGCTGGTACAACCGTGCGGGCGTCGAACGCGTCATGGGTTTCGCCACCGAGGATCAGGTCGAACAGTTCTTCCAGGATGTGCCCGAATTCGAACGCATGCTGGTCCGGTCGGGCATCCGGCTGGTCAAGTACTGGTTCTCGATCACGGACGAGGAGCAGCAGATGCGGTTCCAGATGCGCATCCACGACCCCCTCAAGCAGTGGAAGCTGTCGCCCATGGACCTGCAGTCCCGCGTCCGGTGGGAGGCCTATACCAAGGCCAAGGAGGACATGTTCGAACGCACGAACATCCCCGAGGCGCCCTGGTACATCGTACCCGGCAACGACAAGAAGCGCGCGCGTCTGAACTGCATCGACCACCTGCTGGGCCTGATCCCCTATGGCGACGTGGACCACGAACAGATCACGCTGCCCGATCGCGTCTTCAACCCCGATTATGAGCGCGACGCGGTCCCCCGCGAGCTGTATGTTCCGCAAAAATACTGAACCGGGGCGACGATGCTAGAATATCATGTCTATGACGTCTTCACCGACCGGCCCTTTGCGGGCAATCCGCTGGCCGTGGTCATGGGGGCCGATGCCCTGAGCACACGGCAGATGCAGACCATCGCCCGCCAGTTCAACCTGTCCGAGACGATCTTCGTCATGGCGCCGCGCGATCCCGCGCACCGCGCCCGCGTCCGCATCTTCCTGCCGCTGGCGGAGATTCCCTTCGCGGGCCACCCCACCATCGGCTGCGCGCTGCACCTGTCGGCGGGCGACGGCGATCTGGTGCTGGAGGAGGAGGCTGGGCCGGTCCCGGTGACCATCCGAGACGGCCTGGCCGAATTCGCGGCCCCCGTGCTGCCGCAGCTGGGCGATGCGTTTGCAGCTGACCTGGCCGCCGCGGGCCTGGGCCTTGGCGCGGACCGGATCGGCTTTGGCAACCATCGGCCGGTCGTGGCCCATGCGGGTCCGGCCTTCATCTTCGTGCCGCTGCGCGACGCGCAGGCCCTGTCCGATGCCCGCCCCGCGGGGGCCGCGTTCGAGGCGCTTACGGCACGGGTCGGCAAGGTCTATGCCTATGCCCCCGACGGCGCGGGGTTCCGCGCGCGCATGTTCGCCCCCGGCAGCGGCGTCCCCGAGGACCCCGCCACCGGATCGGCCACCGCGACCCTGGCCGCCCCCCTGCTGGCCGCAGGCGTCCTGCCCGAGGGAGAAAGCCGCCTGTCCCTGCGCCAGGGGGTCGAGATGGGGCGCCCGTCGCAGCTGGGCCTGCGCATCGCCGTCAGGGGCGGCGCGCTGGCGCAGGTCTGCGTGTCCGGCCGTGCCGTTCCCGTGGCCCAAGGCCGCATCCGCATCCCGGAGGACACATGACCAAGGCTTATTGGATCGCCCATGTGACGATCGACGACCCCGACGCCTATGACGCCTATCGACGGGCCAATGCCGCGCCCTTTGCCGAATACGGCGCGCGCTTCCTGGTGCGCGGCGGGCCGCAGCAGGTGGTCGAGGGCCAGGCCCGCCCCCGCAGCGTCGTGATCGAGTTTCCTTCGCTGGAGGCGGCGCAAGCCTGTTACGACAGTCCCGGCTATCAGGCGGCCAAGGCGCTGCGCGAGCCGGTCTCTGCCGCAGATGTGATCATCGTCGAGGGCTGGCCCGGCTAGACCGCGGCCGTCTGCAGGGGCATCCTTCGGTCATGTTCATGGACCTTCTGACACGCCTGATGGGCGATACCGCCGCGCCGATCGACCGCGACGAGGCCGAACTGGCCATCGCCGCGCTGCTGGTGCGCGTGGCGCGGGCCGACGATCATTACGATCAGGCCGAACGCGACCGCATCGAACAGGTCCTGTCCCGCCGCGGCCTGACTGCGGCCGAGGCCGCCACCCGCCGCGCCCAGGCCGAGGCGCTGGAGGCGGAGGCCAGCGACACCGTCCGCTTTACCCGCCAGATCAAGGACCGCATCGCGCTGGAGGATCGTCGTGCCGTTCTGGCCGCGCTGTGGGAGGTCGCCTATGCCGACAACAGCCGCGGCGCGGATGAGGACAGCCTGATCCGCCTGGTCTCCAGCCTTCTGGGCATGACCGACCGCGAATCGGCCGAGATCCGTCAGCAGGTGCTGGCCCGGATGGGCCTAGAACCCTAACCGGTCGCGCAGCCCGAACCACGCCATCCCCGCCACCAGCAGCGGCTTGCGCAGGGCCGCACCGCCCAAAAAGGGGCGGGTGGGAACAGCGGCCATGGCGTCGAAGCGTTCGGCCTGGCCCGCCACGGCCTCGGCCATCAGCCGCCCCGCCAGCGTGGCCATCGCCACGCCATGCCCGGAATATCCGCTGGCCGACAGGCAGTTCGGCGCGGGACGGGTGAAGCAGGGCATCCGGTTCATGGTGATGGCCAGCGTCCCGCCCCAGGCATGGGTCAGGGGCACGTCCCGCAGCTGCGGATAGACCGACAGCAGATGCGGGCGGACCACCGCCGCAATGTCGCGCGGAAAGCGGTAGGTGACCGTCTCTCCACCGCCGAAGACCAGCCGCCGGTCGTCGTCGACGCGCCAGTAGTTCACGACGAATTTCGTGTCTGCCACAGCGATGCGGTCCGGCAGGATCTCGGGGTGATCATCCAGCGGCGGGGTCGCGACGATATAGTTGTTGATGGGCATGACCCGCGCGGCCACGCCCCGGTCCAGATCGCCCAGATAGCCGTTGCAGGCCAGGATGACGTGATCGGCCCGCAGCACGCCCTGATCGGTGCGGATGATGCTGGGCGCACCATGGGTCAGGCCGGTGACCTGCGCGCGCTCATGGATCACGACGCCCGCATCCCGCGCCAGCCGCGCCATCCCAAGGGCCAGCGCCAGCGGCTGCACATGCCCCGCCCCGCGGTCCAGATCGCCGCCGACATAGGCCGTGCTGCCCAAGGCCGCCGCCAGCCCGTCGCGGTCCAGGGGCGTGACCCGGTCGTAGTCGTAATGCCGCGCCAGATGGTCGGCCATGTGGCGGGCGCGTTCGACCTCCGCCCCGCTGCGGCAGGCATGGGCGATGCCGTCGCGGACCGGCACGCCGGCTTCAGCGGCGATACCGCGGACGGCGGCCTTGGCCTCCTCGGCCAGACCCCACAACCGGCGGGCCATGTCGCGGCCCAGCTGCGCCTCCAGCCAGTCGACCTCCTGCCGCTGGCCGGACCCGATCTGGCCGCCGTTGCGGCCCGAGGCGCCGAACCCCACGCGCTGCGCCTCCAGCACCCGGACCGACAGGCCGCGACGCGCCAGATGCAGCGCGGCGGACAGCCCGGTATAGCCCGCCCCGATCACCGCGACGTCCGCCCGCGCCTCGCCCCGCAGGGGCGGCAGGTCGGGCTGCGGCCCGCACTGGTCGGCATAGAGGCTGGGCGGATAGGCCCCTAGCCCGTCGTTCAGGTGCAGCAGGTTCATACGTTCAGCAGCAGATGTTCGCGTTCCCACGGGCTGATGACCTGCAGGAACTCCTTGTATTCATTGCGCTTGACCGATTCGTAGACGGCGCAGAAATCCTCGCCCAGCACGCCGCGCATGGGTGCGCTCTCGGACATCAGGTCCAGCGCGTCGCCCAGGTTGTAGGGCAGCTCGTCCTCGGACATGTAGGCGTCGCCCAGGCATTCGGCGCGCGGGTTCTCGGCCTCCAGCAGGCCCAGATAGCCGCAGGCCAGGCTGGCGGCGATGCCCAGATAGGGGTTGCAGTCCATCCCCGCCAGCCGGTTCTCCAGCCGCCGCGCCTCGGGCCCCGAGATCGGCACCCGCAGGCCCGTGGTGCGGTTGTCGCGCCCCCATTCCAGGTTGATTGGCGCCGCGAAGTCCGGGACATAGCGGCGATAGCTGTTCACATAGGGCGCCAGCAGCGCGATGGCCGCGGGCAGGTGCTTCTGCATGCCGGCGATGAAATGCAGGAAGGCCGGCGTCTCACGGCCCTTTTCGTCGGAAAAGATGTTCCGGCCCGTTTCGATATCGGTGATCGAATGATGGATGTGCATGGCGCTGCCCGGCTCGCCCTCGATGGGCTTGGCCATGAAGGTGGCAAAGCAGTCGTGGCGCAGCGCGGCCTCGCGGATCAGCCGCTTGAAGTAGAAGATCTCGTCGGCCAGGGCCACCGGATCGCCATGGTTCAGGTTGATCTCGACCTGGCCCGCGCCGCCCTCCTGCAGGATGCCGTCGATCTCGAAACCCTGGGCCTCAGCAAAGTCATAGATGTCGTCGATGACTTTGCCGTATTCGTCCACCGCCGACATGGAATAGGCCTGTTTGGCCGCCGCGCGCCTGCCCGTGCGGCCCATGGGCGGGATGATCGGCTGGTTCGGGTCGATGTTGCGGGCGACCAGGAAGAACTCCATCTCGGGCGCCACGACCGGGTTCCAGCCCTTGTCACGATAGAGCTGCACCACGCGCTTCAGCACGTTGCGCGGCGCGATGGGCATGGGGTTGCCCTGCTGGTCGGTCGCGTCATGGATGACCTGGATGGTCCAGTCCGCGGTCCAGGGCGCGGCGGTGGCGGTCGAATAATCCGGAACCATCACCATGTCCGGTTCGGTGAAGGCGCCCGACGGGTTGTCGGCCCATTCCCCGGTGATCGTCTGCAGGAAGATCGAATTGGGCAGGTAGAACTGGTTTTGCCGCGCGAATTTCGACGCGGGCATGGCCTTGCCACGGGCGACGCCCGCCATGTCGGCCACGATGCATTCGACCTCGTCCAGGCGGCGCCCGGACATGAAGTCGCGCGCGGCCTGGGGCAGTTTCTCGGTCCAGTCGCTCATGCGGCACCTTTGTCGGCTTGCGCCAGGGCGCGGGGTTGCTTGAAGAAGGCCTCGATCCGGTCGGCCAGCAGGGACGCGCCGTCTGCCTGCCCCATGCGGGCCGCAGCCCCGGCCAGCAGGTCGTCCGGAACGACACCCTTGGCGCGGGTGTCCATCAGCCCTTGGATGAAGTCGTCGCCGAATTCCGGATGCGCCTGCACGGTGAAGGCCCTGTCGCCGTAGATCAGCGCGGCGTTTTCGCAGAAGGCGTTCCGGCCCGCGACCTGCGCGCCGGGCGGCAGGGCCACGACCTGATCCTGGTGCCAGGCGTTCAGCGTGACGGGCTGGCCGCCGAAATCGTAATCCTGCGCGCCCACGGCCCAACCGCCGGGATGCTTGACCACGGTGCCGCCTAGGGCCTGCGCGATGATCTGATGACCAAAGCAGATGCCGACCATCGGCACGCCCGCATCGTGGACGCGGCGGATGAAATCCTCCAGCGGCGGGATGAAGGCGTGATCCTCATAGGCCCCGTGGCGCGAGCCGGTCAGCAGCCAGCCGTCCGCATCGTGGATGTCCTGTGGAAACTCCATTCCCTCGACATGCCAGGTGGTGAAGTCGAATCCGCGCCCGGCCAGCAGGCGCACGAACATGTCCGGATAGTCGCCCAAATCCCGCTTCAGCTGCGCCGGCGACTGGCCGCATTGAAGGATGCCGATCCGCATGAAAAACCTTGATGTTGCTTGTGTCCGAAGCCTAGTCGCCCCGCAGGGTGGGCCGCAAGGGGGGCGTTTGCGCCTTTTGGCGGTCTGGCCGCGCGGACGCACAGGCGCTAGGCTGCGCGCAACGGAAAGGATGCACCCATGCCCCATCAGCGCCCCGAGATCGACCCGGACGGCCTTGACGAATTCTCGGTCGTGTTCACCGACCGGTCCCTGAACCACATGTCGAAACGCTTTCAGCAGGTCATGCGCGATCTGTCGGCGGGTCTGTGCGAGGTCTATGGCGCGGCCCAGGTGGCGATCGTGCCGGGCGGCGGCAGTTATGCGATGGAATCGGTCGCGCGCCAGTTCGGGCGCGACGCGCATGCGCTGATCGTCAGGAACGGCTGGTTCAGCTATCGCTGGAGCCAGATCTTCGACGCGGGCGCCTTTGCCCGCGAGGTGACCGTGGTCAAGGCCCGCCCGCAAGGGAACGCGCCCCAGACCGCCTATGCGCCCCCGCCCATCGACGAGGTCGTGGCCCGCATCCGCGAGACGCGACCTGACGCGGTCTTTGCCCCGCATGTGGAGACCTCGGCCGGGCTGATCCTGCCCGACGACTATATCACCGCGCTGGCCGATGCCGCGCATGAGGTGGGCGCCCTGATGGTGCTGGACTGCATCGCGTCAGGCGCCATCTGGGTCGACATGCGGGCCACGGGCGTGGACGTGCTGATCTCGGCCCCGCAAAAGGGCTGGTCGGCCTCGCCCGCCGCAGGCCTTGTCATGCTGTCCGATCGCGCCGCCGAACGACTGGCCACCACCGACAGCGACAGCTTTGCGCTGGACCTTAAGAAGTGGCGCACGATCATGCAGGCCTATCTGGATGGCGGCCATGCCTATCACGCGACCATGCCCACCGACGCGCTGCTGGGCCTGCGCGACGCGTTGGAGGAGACCCGCGCGATGGGTTTTGACGCCGCGCGCGACGCGCAATGGCGCCTTGGCCGGGCGGTCCGCGACGAACTGTCCGCGCGCGGCATCCGCTCGGTTGCGGCCGAGGGGTTCCAGGCGCCGGGCGTCGTGGTCAGCTATACCGACGACCCCGAGGTCAAGTCCGGCAAGGCCTTTGCCGCCCTCGGCACCCAGATCGCGGCCGGCGTGCCATTGGCAGTGGATGAAGGGGCCGACTTCTCGACCTTCCGCATCGGGCTGTTCGGTCTGGACAAGCTGCGCGATGTCGACGGCACGATGGCCCGGCTTGTGCCGGTGCTGGACCAGGCGACCGCCCCGCGCGGCTAAGCCTTTGACGCGCGCGTCACGGCGGGATAGTGCCCCGCCGTGACCATGTGGCGACAGGACCCCGACATGACGCTGACGATCGACCTGGAAAGCCCGCTTGGGCCCGACCTGGACCTGCTGTTCCAACGCCACACAGCCGAGATGCATGCCGATACCCCGCCGGGATCGATCCACATGATGCCCAAGGAGGCGCTGGAGAACCCCGCCATCGCTTTCTTCGTCGTGCGCGACGCGGGCCAACCTGTGGCCATGGGTGCCATCAAGGATCTGGGCGCATCCGAGGGAGAGCTGAAATCGATGCACGTGCTGTCCGAACAGCGCGGGCGGGGCGTGTCGCGGATGCTGCTGCGGCACATGCTGGGTCACGCGCGGAACGCGGGCTATGCCAAGCTGTCGCTGGAAACCGGCGTGCAGCCCGGATTTGTCGCAGCGCGTGGCCTCTATGCCCGCGAGGGGTTCACGGAATGCCCGCCCTTCGGCAGCTATCGCGCCGACCCGCATTCGGTCTTCATGACGCTGATGCTGTAATGCAAACGGCGCGCATCCTGCGATGCGCGCCGTCGTCTTCCTGTCGATCAATCAGTGCTCGTGCGTGGGCAGAGCCTTCAGATCATCCTTGGTCCAGTTGGTCCGGGCATGTACGGTGCCGCTTTCGTCGCGCATGAAGTCCAAATCGGTCGCCGGAACCATGACCGGCTTGGCGCCGATGCCCAGGAACCCGCCAACGTCCAGAACGACCTTGGCCGAAGCGCCCATGCCATGCGTGTGCGACACGCTGCCGACGGTTTCGTCGCCCGGGCCATAGACGGTCGCGCCGTCCAGAACGGCCTCGGTCAGTTCGTCGTGGGTCAGTCGCGTGTGGTTTGCGTGGTCCATGTCGACCTCCTTCAGGTGGTGTGGCACATCAACACCGGCCCCGCGGGTGCCGTTCCATGGTCATGGGAAGGCCCTGCGCACAAGTTCGTGCTTGCCGGGGCGATTAGCGTCTGGATTGCCGATGCGCCTGCCGCTAAGAAAGGCCAGCCCGCCGGCCCCGTAGCTCAACTGGATAGAGCAATTGACTTCTAATCAATAGGTTGCAGGTTCGAATCCTGCCGGGGTCGCCATTTTCCGTTTCAGCTCAGACCCTTACCGCACCAATCGGTGCATCTTTTCCTGTCCATAAGGACAGGATGACGCCGCCACCGACTTCAGACAAAAGAGGCTTATCGGCCGGGCGTCCTTGGTGGTTGGTTTAAAGAGTTCAGACGCCCGGCCGATCTGTCACCCCTGCGGTCAAGTGCCATCCGCGGGCGTCCCCAGATCCCACCACAGCCCCGCCATGATCGCCAGCGCCTGCCGCGACAGGCTTTGCAACGCATGTTCGTCGGGCGCGTGCTGACAGCAGCCACGATAGGAATGGGGCACCCAGATCGTCGGCAGGCCCAGGATTTCCGCAAAGCATTCGTTGGGCAGCGACCCGGCCAGGTTCGGCAGCAGATGCGGGTCCTGCCCGGTCGTCCGCCGGACCGACACCGCGACCCGGCGCACCCAGTCATGGTCGGGCATCAGCCGCGTGGCATGGGCGGGATCGCCGTCCCGCGGCACGATGCGCACCGCGTGATGGCCGTGGCGGTCCAGGTGGCGGCGCAGCGCCGGCAGGATGTCGTCCGGATCGGTCCCCACAACATAGCGCAGCTGGCAGGTCGCCCGCGCGCGGCACGCGATGGCGTTCACGGGTGCGTCGGGCACGCCGGCGGTCATCGCCAGCACCGCGAAGCTGTTCCAGCCAAAGGCGCGTTCGGTGGGTGTCAGCCCGACCTCTCCCCAATCGGCATCGACCTGGGGGCCGCCCGCCTCGATCACCGGCAGGTCGCGCAGGGCGTCGCGCAGCGCGGGCGTCAGGCTGTCGGGGCGCCATTCCGGGACCTGGATCTGGCCGCGCCGATCGCAGATAGTGGCCAGCGCATGGGCCAGGATCATCGCCGGATCCGCCAGAAGACCGCCCCAGTTTCCCGAATGATGCGCCCCCGACCGCAGCTCCAGCACCAGATCAAAGGCCAGCGCCGCGCGCGATCCCATGAACAGCGTCGGCACGTCGGCCTGCAGGCGCGGGCCGTCGGATGCGATCAGCACGTCGGCCGCCAGCGCATCGGCATGGTCCCGACAGACCTGGGCCAAGCCGGGCGACCCGGTCTCCTCGGACATCTCGAAGATGATCCGCATGTTGAAACCAAGATGCCCGCGCGTGTCGATGACCGCCTGCAGCGCGGCCAGGTTGATCAGGTGCTGCCCCTTGTTGTCGGCCGCGCCACGGCCGTATAGGCGGTCGCCCTCGGCGGTCAGGACAAAGGGCGACAACCCGTCGCGCCACTGGTCGGTCTGGGCGCGGACCACGTCGCCATGACCATAGGTCAGGACCGTGGTCAGGGCCGGATCCTCGATCCGTTCCGCGATCAGCAGGGGGCCGCCGCGCGCGTCGGGATTGTCCAGCACCCGCGTGGCGAAACCCAGACCGGACAGGCGCGGTATCACCGCCTCGGTCAGATAGCGGTCCAGATGGGGCCGCTGCGCCGGGTCCTGGCTTTCGGTCGGATGTGCCACCAAGGCTGCCAGATCGGCCTGGAATCCGCCCTGGTCGAAATAACCTTCGGCGCGGGCGACCGCATCCTGTCGCGCATCGGTCATGGGCGGGCCTCCGGGCGATATCCGGCGGACGCCTCGATCAGGTGGGTGGTATAGGGCTGGGCGCCCTGCCCCGCCCGCAGATGGGACGCCGGCAGGATCTCGACGATGCGGCCGCGCTGCATCACGGCCAGCCGGTCGCACATATGGGCGATCACCGACAGGTCGTGGCTGACCATCAGATAGGTCAGCCCGTGTTCGTCGCGCAGATCGGCCAGCAGGTTCAGGATCTCGGCCTGGACGCTGACGTCCAGCGCGCTGGTCGGCTCGTCCAGCAGCAGCAGGCGCGGCTCCGCCGCCAGCGCGCGGGCGATTGCCACGCGCTGACGCTGTCCCCCGGACAGCTGGTGCGGATAGCGGAAGCGGAACCCCCGGCCCAGGCCCACGTCGTCCAGCAGCTTGACGATGCGCTGGTCGATCCGGTCCATGCCCTGCAGGCGCAGGGTTTCCGCCAGGACGGCATCGACGGAATGGCGCGGATGCAGGCTGGCATAGGGGTCCTGGAACACCATCTGGACGGTGCGAAAGAACGCCCGGTCGCGCCGCTCTCCCTTCTGGGTCTGACCGTCGACCGCGATGTGGCCGGACCAGCCGGGGATCAGACCTGCGATGGCGCGCAGGATGGTCGACTTGCCCGAACCGCTTTCGCCGACCAGGCCAAAGCTTTCGCCCTGCGCCACGTCGAAGGCCGCGTTGTGGACGGCGGTGACGCGGTCGGGCTCCTGCCCGAACCAGACGATCAGATCGGCAACGCTCAGCATCTCAGAGGCCTTTCACGACGGGGTCGCGCCAGCTGTCCTGGCGCTGGAGGACCGACAGGCGCGACACCGGCGCGTCCAGCCGCGGCAGGCTGTCCAGAAGCCCGCGGGTATAGGGGTGCTGCGCCCGGTGCAGGTCGCGGGCGGGCAGCGTCTCGACCACGCGGCCGGCATACATGATCAGCACGCGGTCGCAGAACTGCGCCACCAGGTTCAGGTCGTGGCTGATGAAGATCAGCCCCATGCCGCGGTCGCGGACCAGCCGGTCCATGATGTGCAGCACCTCGGTCCGGACCGACACGTCCAATGCGCTGGTCGGTTCGTCCGCGATCAGGATCTGCGGATCGGGGGCCAGCATCATGGCGATCATGATGCGCTGACCCATGCCGCCCGACACCTCGTGGGGATAGCTGTCCATGACGCGTTCGGGGTCGCGGATCTGCACGGCCTCCAGCATCTCCAGGGCCTTCGCGCGGGCGGCGGCGCGGGGCGCGCGGGCGTGCAGGCGATAGGCCTCGATGATCTGCTGGCCCACGGTCATCACCGGGTTCAGGCTGAACTTGGGGTCCTGCATGACCATGCTGATGCGCCCGCCGCGGATGGCGCGCATCTGCCGGTCGGGCAGGTTCAGGATGGACTGGCCCTCCAGCTCCATCCGGACGGCCTCGACCCGGCCGGGCGGACGCACCAGGCCCAGGATCGCGCGGCCGGTCATGGACTTGCCCGACCCGCTCTCGCCCACGACGCCAAGGCGTTCGCGGCCCAGGTCGAAATCGATGCCGCGCACGGCCTGGAATTCGCCCTGCCGGGTCGGGAAGGTGACGCGCAGGTCGCGCACGGACAGAAGGGGTTCGGTCACGACTTGTCTCCCTTGGGGTCCAGCACGTCGCGCAGCCCATCGCCCAGCAGGTTGAAGGCCATCGACACCAGAAAGATCGCGATGCCCGGCATGGCCGCGACCCACCAGAAGTCCAGGATATAGCCCCGCCCGTCCGAGATCATCGCCCCCCATTCGGGCAGCGGCGGCTGTGCGCCGAGGCCCAGAAAGCCCAGGCCCGCCGCCGACAGGATGATCCCAGCCATGTCCAGCGCCACCCGCACGATCAGCGACGACAGGCACAGGGGCCAGATGTGGCGGATCAGCAGGCGCAGCCGCCCCGCCCCCTGCAGGCGCGCGGCGGCGATGAAGTCGGCGTTGCGGATGGTCAGCGTCTCTGCCCGCGCCAGGCGCGCATAGGGCGGCCAGGCGGTCAGCGCCAGCGCCAGCACCGCATTGCCGATGCTGGGCCCCAGGGCCGCGACGAAGGCCAGTGCCAGGATCAGCTTGGGGAAGGCCAGAAAGATGTCGGTCACCCGCATCAGCACCTGGTCCACCCAGCCCCCGGCGAACCCCGCCACCGTGCCGATCAAGAGCCCGATGACCGGCGCGATCAGCGCGACCGTGCCCACGATGAACAGCGTGATGCGCGAGCCATGGATCAGCCGCGAGAGGATGTCGCGCCCCAAGGCGTCGGTGCCCAGCCAATGCGCGGCAGACGGCGGCTGCAGCCGGTCGGCCAGGTTCTGGGCATAGGGGTTCTGCGGCGCGATCCAGGGCGCCAGGATCGCCATGCCGATCAGCAACACCAGGATGATCAGCCCGACCATCGCCAGCTTGTTGGCGCGGAAGGTCAGCCAGCCCTGATAGATCGCACCAAGCCGCGCCTGACGGCGGGTCTGGGGCGCGTCGGACAGCAACCAATCGCGGCGTGTCATGGCGCTCATGTCGACCTCGGATCCAGGAAACGATACAGGATGTCGCTGAACAGGTTCAGCACGACGAAACACACGCCCACGACCACCGTACCGCCCAGCACCGCGTTCATGTCGCCCGACAGCAGGCCGCGGGTGATGTAGCTGCCCAGGCCCGGCCAGCTGAAGATGATCTCGGTCAGGACCGACCCTTCCAGCAGAGAGCCGAAGGACAGCGCGATGACCGTCACCAGCGGGATCGCGATGTTGCGGAAGGCGTGGCCCCAGATGACCGCGCGTTCGGACAGGCCCTTGACGCGGGCGGTGGTGATGTATTCCGCCGACAACTGCTCCAGCATGAAGCTGCGCGTCATGCGGCTGATATAGGCCAGCGAATAATAGCCCAGCAGGCTGGCCGGCAGGATGATGTGAGAGAACGCATCGCGGAACGCGCCCCAGTCCCCGGCGATCAGGCTGTCGACCAGGATCATGCCGGTCACGTTCGGCACCATCCCGTCATAGATGATCCCCTGCCGCCCCGGCCCCCCGACCCAACCCAGCATGCCATAGAAGATCAGCAGGCCCATCAGCCCCAGCCAGAAGATCGGCATCGAATAGCCGACCAGCGCCACGACCCGCGCGACCTGGTCGATGACGCCGCCACGCCGCGCCGCCGCGATCACGCCAAGGGGCACACCGATCACGACGCCGATGAAGGTCCCCAGGGCCGCCAGTTCGAAGGTCGCGGGAAAGACGCGGGCGATGTCCTGCGCCACCGGCTGCCCGGTGGAGATGGACCGTCCGAAATCGCCGCGCAGCACGTCGCCCACATAGGACAGGAACTGCACGATCAGCGGCTGGTCCAGCCCCATCGCGACATAGGCGGCGTCGTACTGGGCCTGGGTGGCGCGGTCGCCCACCACCTTCAGCACCGGGTCGATCGGCATGACCCGCCCGATGATGAAGGTGACCAGCAGCAGCCCCAAGAGCGTCAGAGCCAGCGACAGGACGGTGCCCGCCACGCTGCGCAGGCGCCTGCGGGTCAGGGCGCGGCGCCGCGACGATGCGGTCGCGGCGCCGGTCGGATCGGTCAGGGCCATTTACTCGCCCTTCGTCACCTGACGATACATGACCGACGAAATGGCGCCGCCGCTCCACCAGTTCTGGACGCCGTCGCGCAGGCCGACCTGTTCGATGCGCTGGAACAGCGGAACGATCGGGGCCTCGGCCTGGTACTGGCGCTGGATGTCCTGGTACATCGCGGCGCGGGCGTCGGCGTCCTGCTCCAGGGTGGCGGCGACAGTGGCCTCGTTCATCTCGGCCGGCACCTCATAGGCATTGCGCCAGGCCAGCAGGCCCACGGCCGCGGCCTCGTCGCTGTTGTCGGGGTTATAGGCGAAGGTCGCGGCATTGGTGTTCGGGTCCGAGTAATCCGGCCCCCATTCGCCCAGGAAGATCGGCACCTCGCGGGCGCGATAGGCGTCCAGCACCTGCGCGCCGGTCATCTGCTCGATCTCCAGCGTCAGGCCGACCTGGGCCATCGACGCCTGCAGGGTCTGGGCCACGTCCACGTATTCGCGCAGGTCGCGCACGCGGGTGGTGATGGTGCCACCCTCGATCCCCGCATCGGTCAGGATCTGGCGGGCCTTCTCCACGTCATAGGTCCAGGGCTGCTCGTCCAGCACGCCCAGATAGCCCTGGGGCAGGAAGGTCTGGTGGGTGACGAACTGACCCTTCAGGAAGCTGCCGGTGATGCCCTCGTAATCGACAAGGTGCTTCATCGCCTCGACCACGGCGGGGTTCGACAGCAGTTCGTCCTTCTGGTTCAGGCCCATGTAGAGGATGCGGCCGCGCGGCTCGTCCTGGATGGTCACGCCCTCGACCGCGGCGATGGACTCCACGTCCGTCGGCGTCAGGTTGCGCGCCACGTCGATGTCGCCCTGCTCCAGCAGCAGCCGTTGCGCGCTGGATTCGGCGACGTTGCGCACGATCACGCGCTTCATCTCGGGGGCGCCCTGCCAGTACTCCTCATAGGCGGTCAGCTGCACCGCCTCGTTCGGACGCCAGGCCGACAGCACATAGGCGCCCGACCCGGCCTCGTTCGTGTTCAGCCAGGCATTGCCCATGTCGCCGTCGACCTCGTTGGCCATGACGGTCTCCATGTCGACCACGCTGGCGATGTTGGCGGTCAGGCAGTTCAGCACGAAGGTCGGCGCATAGGGCTTGTCCATCGTCAGCGTCAGCGTGTTGCCGTCGGCGGTGATCATCTGATCGACGTTGTCGGCGGTAAAGCCGAACTGGGTCAAGATGAAGGCCGGGGTCTTGTCCAGCTTGACCGCGCGCTGCAGCGACCAGGCGGCGTCCGCGGCGCGCACGGGGTTGCCGGAATGGAAGGTCGCATCCTCGCGCAGCGTGAAGGTGATGGACAGGCCGTCCTCCGACACCGCCCATTCGGTCGCAAGGCTGGGCTGGAAGCCCGCGTCCGGGTCCAGCGGGTTGAAATCGACCAGCCGGTCATAGGTGTTGTTGTTGACGTCGTTGCCCGCGAACTCGAAGCTTACCGCCGGGTCCAGGCTGATGATGTCGTCGATCGTGTGGGCCACGACCAGGGTGTCGGCCGGCGTCTCGGCCCAGGCCGCGGGTGCAAGCGCCAGCGCCGAGGCCAGAAGCATGGCGCGCATGGTCAGGGGATATGTCATGTGAGGTTCCTGTCGGTGATCGGCCCCCGCTGTGTCGCGGGGTTGCATGTCATGCAGCCTGCCGCAGGCCCGTCTGGCATTCAATGCCAATCTGACGGCCGGCCCGACGGGAAGGGCCTAGCCCGCCCTGACATCCCCGACGACCGGCCCATCCAGCGCGGACGCGTCGCGCAGCGGGTGATCGGCGCTCATCACCTGTCCGCTGACGCGGTTTCGCCCGGCCAGCTTGCTGCGATACAGCATCCGGTCGGCCCCGGTCAGCCAGAAGGCGTTGTCGCTGCCCATGTCGCAACGCCCCGACGCGACGCCGATGCTGATCGTCACCACCCGCCCCACCTGCGACGCGCGGTGCGGGATGGCCAGCGCCTCGACGCCGGCGCGCATCGTCTCGGCCAGGTGAAGGGCGCCGTCCAGGTCGGTGCCGGGCAGGATGCAGGCGAACTCCTCGCCGCCATAGCGCGCGCACAGGTCGCCCGACCGGCGGATCGCCTGCGCCAGCGCCTGCGACACGGCCTTGAGGCAGATGTCCCCCTCGGGGTGGCCATAGCTGTCGTTGAAGCCCTTGAAGTGATCGATATCCAGCATCAGCACCGCGATCAGACCGCCGTCGCGCGCCTGCCGGTGCAGCTCTGCCTGCAGGCGGCGTTCCAGCATGCGCCGGTTGGCCAGCCCGGTCAGCGGATCGCGCAGAGCCTGTTCAGTCAACTGGTCGCGCATCCGCTTCATCTGGACGTGGTTGCGCACGCGCCGCTGCAGGGCGGCCGGGCGGATCGGCTTGGTGACATAGTCGATCGCACCGACGGCCAGCCCGCGCAACTCGGCCTCGTCATCGCCCAGGGCGGTGGCAAAGATCACCGGAATGTCGCTAAGCAGCGGATCGGCCTTGAAGATGCGGCACAGCTGATAGCCGTCCATGCCGGGCATCACCACGTCCAGAAGGATCAGGTCCGGCCTGCTTTCGCGGGCCACCTGCACGGCCTGTTCGCCGGACAGGGCAAAGCAGATCTCGTATTCGTCCTCCAGCACGGCGGTGACGATCTCGATGTTGGCGGGTTCGTCGTCGATCACAAGGATGACGGGGCGGTTGTCCATGTTCATATCCCTGGTTGACCGGTGTCGGGGTGGGGGCCGTTCAGCAGCGCATCCGCCGCGGCATAATCCAGCCGCAGCAGCGCGCGGCGCACGGGGTGGTCGTCCATCGCCATGCGGTCCAGTTGCAGCGCCTCGGCCAGCGCGTCAAAGCTGGCACGGGCGGCCATGCTGCGACGGCGGACTTGATCGCGCAGATGGCCGCGCAGCTGGGCGATCCGCGCGCTGTCGCCGGCCGGGGCGGGCGACGACGCGGCCGCATGGGGCGTGCCCGCCGCCGCCGTCAGGCTGTCGGCGGCGGCGATCGCTGCAGCCAGCGGGCCGGACAGCTGCGCCAACAGCGCGTCGATGCCGATCGTGTCATCGGCCTGCAGAGACGCCTCGATCTGCCCGGCAAGGGCCGCGATCCGGGGCAGCTCCAGCGAGGCCGCGACCCCCTTCAGGGTATGGGCGGCGCGATGCGCGTCCTGGCGTCGTCCATCGGCGATCAGTTGCGCGATCTGCGCGACAGCATCGCGGTTCCCTTCGGCAAAGGACAGGATCAGGCGGCGCAGCAGCGGCCGCTTGCCGTTCACCCGCGCCAGCGCGGCGGGGATGTCGAAGGGCGGCAGGTGGTCGGGCAGGTCCGCGGCGCCCACCCCCTCGGACCACGGGGCCGGGGCGGCGGCGGTGGGCACGATCCGCATGTGCCGTGCCAGCACCGCGATCAGGCGCGCGGGATCTACGGGCTTGGTCACGTGATCGCACATCCCCGCCTGCATGCAGGCGCGGCGTTCGTCGTCATAGGCATGCGCGGTCAGCGCGATGATGGGCAGGGCCTCGGCCGTGTGCGTCAGGCGGATCTGCCGCGTGGCGGTCAGCCCGTCCATCTCCGGCATCTGCATGTCCATCAGCACGGCGGCATAGCCCGCCGCACCGGCTTCGACCATCCGGCAGGCGACAAGCCCGTTCTCGGCGCAATCGACCAGCAGGCCCGCATCGCCCAAAAGCGCGACCGCGATCTCCTGGTTGATCGGATTGTCCTCGACCAGCAGGACGCGTTGACCGCGCATCGCCTCGGGCAGCACGGGGGCGGCGGGCAGGTCGGGCGCGACCTCGGGGACATGGCGTTCGGCCAGCCCGGGCAGCTGCTTGAGCGCATCCAGCAGGTTGCGCGCGTTGATGGGCTTGGCCAGGAACAGGTCGATCGTCTCTCCGCCGGCCTCGGCCATGACGGCGTCGACGCCGTGCGCGGTCATCACCATCGTGGCGGGCATCCGCCGCAGACCCACCCGCCGCAGCGCGCGCAGCGTCTGCAGCCCGTCCAGATCGGGCATCTTCCAGTCCAGGATCACCAGGTCATAGGGATGGCCCCGCTGATCCGCCGCCTGCACCATGTCCAGCGCGGCGCGGCCCGAGGGCGCCAGGATCACCCGGATTTGCCAGCGGGCAAAGATCGCCTCCAGCATCTTCAGCGCGATGGGGCTGTCATCCGCGATCAGGATGCGCAGGCCGCGGATCGCGCTGCAGGGCAGGATCGCCTCGGCGGCGTCCACCTGTCCGATCCCCAGGCACAGCGAGAAGGTGAACCGGCTGCCCTGCCCCGGCACGCTCTCCGCGCGGATCCAGCCGTCCATCTGCTGGACGATCTGCTTGCAGATCGCCAGCCCCAGCCCCGTCCCCCCGAACCGCCGCGTGGTCGAGCTGTCGGCCTGCGTGAACGGCGTGAACAGCCGGCCTACCTGGTCGGGCGTCATTCCGATGCCGCAATCGCTGACCGAGATCTCGACCCGGGCCTGGTCGTCCTGCCGTTCGACCAGGCGGGCGGTCAGCACGATCTCCCCATCCTCGCTGAACTTGGTGGCGTTGCTCAACAGGTTCAGCAGCACCTGGTTCAGGCGCAGCTCATCCCCGACCAGCATCTCGGGCAGGCGTTCGTCGATCTCCTGGCGCAAGGTCAGGCGGCGGGCGGCCATGGTGTCGGCCACCATCTGGACCTGGCATGACATCGCCGAACGCAGGTCGAAGGGCCGCGCCTCCAGGGTCAGCGCCCCCGCCTCGTTCTTGGAAAAGTCCAGCAGGTCGTTGATCAGGCGCAGCAGGACGCCCCCCGCGGTGCTGATCCGGCTGACATGCTCGCGCTGGCGCGGTTCCAGCGTGGTTCGCTGGACCAGGTGGCAAAAGCCCAGGATGGCGTTGATGGGGGTGCGGATCTCGTGGCTCATGTTGGCCAGGAACATGCTCTTGGTGCGGTTCGCCTCCTCGGCTTCGCGGGTGCGTTCCTCCAGCGCGGCGCTTTTTGCCACGATCTCGTCGCTCATTTTGCCGATGCGGTCGAAGGACTGGACGACCTTGTCGCTGACCCAGACCAGAACCGCGGTCTGAAACGCCACGATGGCCCCGTGCAGCAGCACCCGCGCCACGTCGCCGTCGGTCGAGAACACGGCATTCGGCAGCAGATAGAACAGCACCAGATGATGCACGGTGATCGCCGCTGCCGACATGATCAGGGCCGACCGGTCGAACCATGCCAGGTTCAGCGCCAGCACGGCATAGAAGTACATGTGCATGTCCATCTGCCAGGCGTGCCCCTCGAACACCAGCAGGAACAGCGCAGGCTCGCCCACCAGGGCCACGGCGGCGATGTTGCGCGTCGCCGGCCAGGTGCGGCGCAGCCTCCACAGCAGATGATAAAGCGCGGCAAGCCCCCCGGCCAGCGCCATCGCCGTAAACGGTGACATGCTGCCCACCCACAGCGCGGCCAGGCCGATTACCGGGACATGAGCCCAGAACAGCGTGACCAGCATCCGGCCATAGCGCGCCCGCAGCGCGTTCAGTTCGACGTTCATCGTGCCCCCTCCGCGTCCGACGCGACGCATCCCAAAGATCCCGGCGCGGGCAGCACCAGCCATGCGCCCCGCTGGTGGACGCGGTCCTCGAACCCGTCGTCGCCCGACAGCACGACCGACAGGCCGGGCAGCGCGCCAAAGGCGATCACCCCGCCCCCGGCGGCATGGACCAGGTCCAGAACCTGCGCCCGATGCAGGCCGGGACTGGTCATAACAAGGAACTGTCCCGGCGCGCCCGGGCGGGTCAATGCATGGCCCGCCAGCGCAACCAGCCCCGCCAGCGCCAGCGCCAGCGCCGGCAAAAGCGCGCCCAACGCACCCCCCTCGGTTTCGGGCGCCGTCATGTCGGCACCGGTTCCAGATGTCACGATGTGCTCCTGCCCTATCCTTGAAGTGCACAATATCCCGCAACGCGTCGTCCGTCCGCAGACCGGTCGAATGCAAGAATGTCCAAAACGATGCGGTTCATACGGAACCAGTGGCGTAACCGTGCGCCCACGGGGGGTCCGGGGGCGCGTAGCCCCCGGCCACCGCGGGACGCAATCCGCGTGCAACGGCCCTCGCAGACGGGCCGCCGAACCCCGCCCCCGCCCGGCGCTGCCATGGCTGCCTAAAAATCATGGGACAAAGCGGATCAGTCGCCCCGCACGACTGTATTTCGTGAAGGATTCCCTATTCTGAGATGGGGCAGTGGCTCCAGGCTAGTCGATCATCGCTGCATTCTGTGATCTCAACAACATCGCCCACCCGCGGGGTCGTGTGATCGACCGGCGGCTGGTTCCTATGTGCTGCTCGCTTCCAATACTCCCTCCACCGGATGCCATAAGTGACAGCGCCGGCCCGCCCATCGCTTTCCGTGACGATGACTGCGGAATCCACGCGCGGTGCTCCGCTTAGGCGGTGATCGGGCAATCCAGGATGTACCGCCCCGGACATCTCCGCGTCCCCGGCATTCCGGTCGAATGCGGCACCTGACTGGCACTTCATCCGGACGAGGGCTTTCAGCGCATCCTTGACGCCGTGCAGCTTTGACAACGCGGGTCAGGCCATGGACCTGTCGGCCTATCCGACCTAGGGTCCCTGCGCCGGCACTTTACACGCGCCCCGTCACCGGCCATGCGGCGGCTCCGGACAGGCACGGTCCGGATCAACCGCCATGGTCGCTGGTGCGATCATGCTCTGCCGGCCGGGGACTGCGGGTAACCGGGCATCGGCAGCGATCCGGGCTGCACCGCCTGTCGCGAACGTGGCTAACACAAGACCGTGCCGAATGAAATCTGAGGAGCCTTCCATGACCCACCGCATCGCCCAGATCCCCGGAGACGGCATCGGCATTCCCGTGACCGAGGCCGCCCTGCGCGTCATGGAGGCCAGCGGCGCCGACATCGCGACCGAGAGCTTTCCCTGGTCCTGCGATCATTACCTGCAGCACGGCCGCATGATGCCCGCGGACGGCATCGAGACCTTGCGCGGCTTCGACGCCATCTTCCTGGGCGCGGTCGGCTGGCCCGCCCGCGTGCCCGATGCCGTGTCGCTGCACGGGCTGCTGCTGCCCATCCGCAAGGCCTTCGTCCAATACGCCAACATCCGCCCGCACCGCCTGCTGCCCGGCGTCGAGGGACCGCTGAAGACCCGCGATTTCGACATTCTCTGCATCCGCGAGAACACCGAAGGCGAATATTCCGGCGCTGGCGGCCGCGTCCATCAGGGCACCCCGGACGAGGTCGCGGTCGAGACCTCGATTTTCACCCGCGCGGGCGTCGAACGCATCCTGCGCTTCGGCTTCGAACAGGCGCAAGCACGGCGGGGCAAGCTGGCCTCGGTCACCAAGTCGAACGCACAGCGCCACAGCATGGTCTTCTGGGACGAGGTCACCGACGAACTGGCCGCCGACTATCCGGACGTCGCTGTCACCCGCTATCACATCGACGCAATGTGCGCGCGGATGGTCATGGCCCCCGAAACGCTGGACGTGGTCGTGGCCTCGAACCTCTTCGGCGACATCCTGACCGATCTGGGCGCGGCCATCCAGGGGGGCCTGGGCTTTGCGGCCTCGGCCAATATCGACCCGACGCGCCGCAACCCGTCGATGTTCGAACCGGTCCACGGCTCGGCCCCCGACATCGCGGATCAGGGCATCGCCAACCCGATGGCGGCGTTCTGGTCGGCGGCGATGATGCTGGACAACCTGGGCCAGACGGCCCCCGCCGCCCGCATCATGGCCGCACTGGAGGCCGCCACCGCCCGCGGCATCGGCACCCACCCGGGCCGCGATACCACCGACGCCATCACCACGGCCGTTATAGCGCAGCTGTAAAGACCGCACCGACCCGCGCTCCCCGTCGGTCTCTACCGACCCAAGCCCGGCGCTTCGGCGAGCGCTGACAGATGCGTGGGTCGGTGCCGATACCAGCGCCACAGAAGATCCTGACCTCGCGCCGGGCATTCCTTGGGCACAGTCGCGGTTATCGAACCGTACATGGTTGAACGACGATGACTGGTGCCGCCCGTGCCGGCAGTCGCATATCTATGCAACACGCCGTTCTGCGGATGCTTTTGCAAAACACTATAGCGGTGATTCCTAGCCGCCCTGCGCGGATTGTGGCGCTGCAGAAAAGCAAGTCATCATCTGAATTACGGGTCTGGATTGTTGCTGATGCTAATCTCACGCCTTGGTTCGCTGAGGTGACCCATCGACGGATAGCCAGTTCCGTCCAGCCACGGTACTACGGCCTAACCTTGGTTTTACGGGAGGATTATTGATCAACGTGATGATCACAACAAGATTGCTCCGGTCGTACGTCGATAATGTTGGGAAAGTATACTGCCCTGACAAACGGACGTTATGGCAGTTGTAATTATGCTTTTGGTGAAACGACGGAATACGACGTC
Source organism: Paracoccus sp. NBH48 (assembly GCF_015390265.1). Classification (NCBI taxonomy): domain Bacteria; kingdom Pseudomonadati; phylum Pseudomonadota; class Alphaproteobacteria; order Rhodobacterales; family Paracoccaceae; genus Paracoccus; species Paracoccus sp. NBH48. The sequence goes on from NZ_VUOJ01000003.1 coordinate 161,166, forward strand.
CGGCGTCGTCGCACGTCGTGACAAACCTGCCAGAGGGCCTTGCCGTCATTCGGGCCGACAGTATGCAGCCAGTCAGCCGCTTTCGTTGGATTGACCTGTGTAAAAGCACGGTGGTGAAACGATCAACAGAGGCCTTCATTCCTACGCCTCTCGGCGGAGAAAGCATTCACGTCCTTGTCGAGGCGAGACTAGTCACTCGCACGAAGACCTTGGCAGTGTAGCAGTCCTAACGACGCGACACGCATGCATATCGTTTTTTAGGATGGCATGCTCTGTAAGCCTAACCAGCAAATCTCTGCATGGTCTGCGCGTTCCTCCTTTCCATCGCAAAACCGACAGAAGGGCTGAATCTATAAAAAGCGGAACAGGAAAAAGCGCCGCTGGAAACGTTTCTTATCCCATGATGCCGTCACAGGTTATCATCAAATTGTGCCGCAGCATCCATACTGACCCCGCGGTCTTGCTGGCGTCCAGCTACGGACGCGCGAGAGGACACTGACTTGTCGGAACTCGGATATTGCCCGATAGCGTTACGAGTACGACTTACTCTGACGCCGAGAATGAAGCCTGGACTAGTGACGAAGCCGATCATCATGCTCGGAACCGATGCGACCGATTAAAGGCGATCTAAAATCACTGCCCAATGACGGCGGGATGAAATTTTCTCCCGGCTCGGTAATCTTGACGATCACCCATGCGCGCCTTCTCTGCGTCCAAGACAGGTCACTGTGCGCGTTCGGAATGTTTCGTCAACACGCTAGGGGAACAGCGGAACTTGCGCCGGCGGCCTTTCGGGCGCCGACGCGGAAAGCATACAGTCCGGGTCAGTTCCGGTTCTCGCCGAAGGGCAGCGGTTCGGGAGACTGGCCGCGGGTCTTGGCCAGCGACACGACCACGCCCACCGTTAGGATGAAGAACGTGATCCCAAGCGACCAGGACGGCGGGAACTTCTCCCAGCCCATCAGGTCCGCGATGAAGATCTTGGAACCGATGAAGATCAGCAGGATCGACAGCGCGTATTTCAGATAGGCGAAGCGGTGCAGGATCGCGGCCAGCGCGAAGTACAGCGCCCGCAGGCCCAGGATCGCGAAGATGTTCGAGGTGTAGACCAAATACGGGTCCGTGGTGATGGTGAACACCGCGGGAACCGAGTCGACAGCAAAGACGAGGTCCGCGATCTCGATCACGATCAGCGCCAGCAGCAGGGGCGTGGCCCAGCGGACCAGCTTGCCGGTCTTGGGATCGGGAATCTTGACCGTGAAGGCATGGCCGTGAAGCTCGTCCGTGACGCGCATGCGGCGGCGCAGCCAGTTCAGCGCCTTGTTTGTCGGCCATGTCCGTGTGATCGTCGCTGGCGAACAGCATCTTGATGCCGGTGAAGATCAGGAAGGCCGCGAACAGGTACAGGACCCAGTGATAGTTCTCGACGATGGTCGCGCCCAGGCCGATCATGATGCCGCGCAGCAGGATCACGCCCAGGATGCCCCAGAACAGCACGCGGTGCTGGTATTCGCGCGGAATCGCGAAAAAGCTGAAGATCAGCGCGATGACGAAGATGTTGTCCATCGCCAATGTCTTCTCGACGATGAACGCGGTCAGGTACTGCGCCGTGGCCTCCCCGCCCATCGTCCAGTAGATGAAGCCCGAAAAGGCGATGCCCAAGGTGATGTACATGGCCGACAGCTTGAGGCTTTCGGCGATCCCGATCTCATGGTCGTCCTTGTTCAGGACTCCCAGGTCAAAGACCAGCAGGGCGATGACCAGCCCCATGAAAAGCAGCCACATCCAGATGGGCTTGCCCAAGAATTCGCTTAGAAGAAGTTCCACGATGCCCTCGCAAGACTGAAAATGTGCGGGGCAAGGGACGACGGAAGGGCCACCGATGCACCGAGCACGCTCGATGCGGTCCGACATCGCAGCCGATCGTGACGATCATGCTGCCAGAGGGGCCCGGTCCGCAGGGCGGCGCATACCACGAATCGGCCGCCCGCACAAGCATGCGCTTATGCGGGCGGCATCGCGCGGCATTAGAACTCCAGCATCTGCCCTCGACCGGCCGGGGCCGCGACCCGGATCGGGCGCGCCTCGACCGCAAAGTCCGGTGCAAGCGACGGGCGTTGGGCGGGCGGTGCCTGATCGGTCACGGTGAATGCCCCCATCTCGGTCGAAAGGACCTGGGCCTGCTGGCGCAGCGACATGGACGCCGCCGTCGCCTGTTCTGCCACCGCGGCATTCTGCTGGGTCACCTGGTCCAGCTGGTTCACGCCGCTGTTGATCTCGGACAGGCCGATGGACTGTTCGGCGGTGGCCAGGGCGATGGCCGCGATCTGTTCGGACACGTCCGACGCCTTCTGCAGGATGACCCCCAGGCTGTCGCCCGTCCGGCCCACAAGATCGGACCCGGTCCTGACCTGCGCCGCGCTTTGCGAGATCAGGCCACGTACCTCGCGCGCGGATTCCGCCGCGCGCTGCGCAAGGCCCCGCACCTCGGAGGCCACGACCGCAAAGCCGCGACCCGCCTCTCCGGCACGAGCGGCCTCAACGCCCGCGTTCAGGGCCAACAGGTTGGTCTGGAACGCGATGTCGTCGATGACGCCGATGATGCGGGTAATCTGTTCCGACGACCGCTGGATGCCCTGCATGGCGGTGACGGCATCGGCCACGACAGCCGCGCTGGTCCGGGCGATGTCGCGGTTCTGGCCACTGGTGCGCTCCGCCTCTCGGGCGCGTTCGGCGGTCTGGCGCAGGCTCTCGTTCATCTGGTTCAGCGCCGCGGCGGACTGTTCCAGCGTGGCGGCCTGGGTCTCGGCGCGGCTGGACAGCTCTCCGGCGGCCATGTTGATCTCGTCCGCGCCGCCGCGCACCTGGTTGGCGACGTCGGTGATGCGGCGGATCGTGTCCGACAGCCCGCCCACGACACCGTTGAACGCCAGGCGCAGCGAATCATAACCCTGCGGAAAGGGATCATGCGCGGGGCTGGCGATCTGATGCGTCATATCGCCAGCGGCCAGCCGGTCCAGCCCGGTGCCGATCTCGCGCACGACGCGGGCCTGACGCTCGGCCTCGGCGCGGGCGTCGCGGTCGCGGGCGTCGCGCGCGGCCTCGGCCTCGGCCTCCAGGCGCCGGGCAGTCAGCGCCCGGTCGCGGAACACCTGCATCGCCCCGGCCATCGCCCCGATCTCGTCGCCGCGGCCGGCATGGGGGACCGGCGTCTCCAGGTCACCATCCGCCAGACGGGTCATCGCCGCCGTCATCCCCTCGATCGGACGAGAGATGATCTGCGCGCCGAACCAGACGACGACCAGCGTTCCCAGCAGCATCAGCGCCGCGGTCAGAACCGCCCGGTCGCGCGTCTGGGTCACATGCGCCATCACGGTCGCGCGCGGCACATGCATCATCAGGGTCCAGCTTTCGTCCATGCCGGGAAAGGCGACCGACCCGGTCAGGACCATCGACTGTTGCCCCTCCACCTCGGCGTAGTGCATCGGTCCCGCCGCCATCAGCGCCTGGTCCGCAGCCTGCACCGGCTGGCCCAGCAGCGCGCGGTCCTCATGCGCGATCCACAGCCCCCCAGAGCTGACCAGCCGCACGCGACCGTCGCCAAAGGGACGAAGCTCCTCGATCCGCGCCGACAGCCGGTCCAGCGATACGTCGCCGGTCAGCACGCCCACCGGCCGCGTGCCGTCGCGGACCACGCCGCTGACGGTGGTCATCAGGACCTCGGCGCCGTTCACGGGGTACAGATAGGGCGGCGTGATCAGGCTGCGATCCTCGCGCAGCGGCCGGTCGTACCAGCTGTCGGTCCCGGCCTCGGGGCGCATGTCCAACTGTTCGATGCCGATGCTCCCGTCAGGGGCGTAGAAGAAATACGGCACGAACCGCCCGGCGGCATCCGCATAGGGGCTGCCCAGATGGGCACCGTCCGGCCCAAGCGCGTCGGGTTCCAGCGCCAGCGTCATGCCGACCAGATCTGGCCGCGTGCGCAGGATCGTCGTGACAATGGAGGCCAGCGCGTCGCGATTTGCGGGATCGTCGGCGATCGCCCCCTCGATCCCGGCGACGCCGGTGCGGACGGTGTCGATGACGCTGCCGACCTCCTGCGCGATGGTCGCGGCATAGCCGGTCATCAGCGCGCCGGCATGCGCCTCGGATTCGCGGGCCGAATCGCGCGTCATCAGGCTTGTCGTCAGCGCGATCACGGCGACGATGGCAAAGGCGGTCAGCGCGGCGGCGGACAGGGCCAGCTTGGCGCGGATGGAGATGGAACGGAACGGCATGCTTGCCCCTCTCTTGGGGGTTGGTCGGGAAAGAGGTCTGTCCCGCCGGCATAGCAGCCACAGGTTTCCGATCCGTTACCGGGGCGCCGTCGAACGTGACCAAATCGATCGATCCCGACGGCCGTCGACGGCCTAGCCCTTCAGGCGCGCCATGAACCCCCGGTCGATCCGGTCCTTGACCCGCCACAGCCAGCGGCCCTGCAGGACGACGCCGTGCCACTGGGCCAGCGCCTCCTGTCCGCCAAGCGAGATGATCTTTAGATAATCCCGCTGCGGCCAGAACGCCCGGCAGGGGCGGCCCAGATGCCGCGCGGCCAGGTTCGCCGCCAGCACGGGCGCCTGACGCACGGCAAAGACACCGGCCTTTGGGCGGGGGGCGTGGGTCATGAAGGCACAGTCGCCGGCCGCGAACAGGTCGGGATCGCCAGGCACCTGCAGGCACGGCCCCACGCAAACAAAGCCCGCCTCGTCCACCGGCAGATCGCGCGCCAGCCAGTCCGGCGCACGTGCGCCGGCGATGCCCAAGGTCAGGGCGCTGTCGATCCGCCGTCCGTCGGCCAGCACCACGTGATCGGCCGCGACCAGATGCACGCGCGCCTCCGTCAGGACCGCGACCCCTGCCCTGTCCAGTGCGCGTCGCAGCAGGGTCCGGGCGCGTGGCGTCAGGGCTGCGGCGATGCGGGGCCCGGTCTCGACCAAAGTGACGGGCGCGCGCTGGCGATGGGACAGGGCAAGCGCGATCTCGGCCCCCGCCACGCCGCCGCCGATCACGACCGACGGCAGGCCCCGGTCGGGCAACGGCAGATCGGCGCGCAGCGGCTTGACGGCACGCGCATGGTCACGAAACCCCGCGATTTCAGGCATGACGCCGTGGCTGCCCACATCCAGCGCGGCCTGGGCATAGTCCAGACGCTGCGCCGTGCCGCAGGGCTGCACGGCCGTCACCCGGCGCGCGACCGGGTCGATCCCGGTGATACGCGCGCGCAGAAAACCCGCCCCGTGCCGCGCGGCGAAATCCGCCAGCCCGATGCTCAGCTGGTCGGTGTGGTAATGGCCCGCGATCAGGCCGGGATACATGCCCGAATAGGTCGCGTGTTCGGCCATGTCGACCAGCAGAACGGCCGCGTCCGGCAGCGCCGCCCGCATCGGCGGCAGCGCCAGCAGATTGGCATGCCCCGCCCCCAGCAGCAGGATGGGCGCCCCGCTCACCCCTGGGCGTTCTGATGCGCGTAAAGACCCACCGAGCGGTCCAGATGCGCCTGCATCGCCGCCACCGCGCCGTCCGGATTATGCGCGGCGATCAGGTCGGTGATGGCCTCGTGCTCGCGCAGGGTGATCTGTTCGTTGCCCGACCAGTGCAGCAGCACGCCATGATACTGGAACAGCCAGCGCAGCATCGACTGGCTGGTGGCGACCAGGATCGGGTTGCCCGAAATCGCCGCGATGCGCGCATGGAACGCCATGTCCTGGGTGACGAAGCGCGCGGCATCGCCCAGACAGTCCCGCTGCGCGGCGATCAGGTCGCGCAGGTCGGCCACGTCGGCCTCTGTCGCGGTCTGGGCGGCCATGCGCACCAGCCCGCATTCGAACATCCGCCGCGCCTGCTTCAGGTGGTCCAGCTGGTCGGGTTCCGACGACAGCAGCATCCGCGCCACGTCGTCCACGCGGCTGAGGACGCTGTCCGCGCTCAGCGCGTTGACGCGGCTTCGCTCGCCGTGACTGATGGTGATCAGGCCCATGGTGTGCAGGTGCTGCAGCGCCTCGCGCACGGCGGGGCGGCCGGTGCCGAACCGCTCCATCAGGTCGCGCTCTGACGGCAGCGGCGCGCCGGGCGGCAGCTCTCCGCTGGCGATCATGTCGCGCAGGCGGTCGAACACCTGGTCGGACAGCTTGCGCCGGACGATTCGGTCGGAAGGGTCGGTCGGTTGCATCATGCCCATGGTTTAGGACGGCCCGCGCCCGCCTGCAAATCCGGCGCGTCGTCCTGATCCCAGCCCCAGGGCGCCAGCCCCGCCTGCGCACGGGGCGTGAGGTTCGCGCGCAGGACGCGCCCGCCCAGATGCAGCCGCACCAGACCGCCCCCCTGCGCGCCCAGGACACACGCACCGGCCAGCGCCGCCAGCGCGGCCACGACCCCCGCCACCGGGCGCGGACGCCCGTCGGGCGCAAAGAGGCCACGCGGACCAAGGACCTCGGCCGGGGTCCAGACCGACAGCCCGGCGGGCGCAATGGCCGCGGCCAGCCCGCAGGCCCAGGCCGCCGCGAACCCGGTCTCCTGGCGTGGATCGTCATCGGTCATGCAGACGCGCCCGCGCCCCGGATTGGGGATGGTGCGGCTGCCATAGGGGTTGTGGCGCATGGCGATGGTCGAGGGCCCCAGCCAATAGTCCGCATCCCCCGCCAGAGCGCGCCCCGAGGCCAGGATATGCGGCACCGCCTCCAGCGCCTCGACCACCGACAGGTCGTCGGCGGCATGCACGATGGGGCAGAGCCCATGCGTCACGACCGCCAGCCCCGGCGGCGGCGGCTTGCGGTTCAACTCGGGAAAGAAGCCCGCCACGCCGCCGCCCACCGGAAGCCCCGCGAAACCCGCGCGCGCCGCCGCATGGACCTGCGACAGGGGCGCGCAGGGCGGCCAGTCCGAGCCCGGCGGCGTCGATTGCCAATCGGGCCGGGCATGGACCAGCACCGTGGCTGCGGCCAGGCCCGATGCCGCCAGCGCCGCGGCATGGCGGGCGAATTCCTCCTGCGGATCGACCCCGGGGTCGCACAGCGCCAGCAGCTCCAGATCATAGTCCGGGCCGGGCAGCGCCGCCTGCAGCGCGGCAAAACCGGCCAGGTCGCGCGCGATGTCACCAGCCGCATCCAGATGGCACAGCAGGCGCTGCGCCCCGATCGCGGCCAGATCCTGCGGCGCGCGGGCCAGATGGGCCGCATCCGCCCCGGTCAGGGCCAGTGCCGTCTGCGGAAAGCGCGGCTTTGCCACGCGGGTCTGCGGGCCGGGAACCGGGGTCATGGGCGCGGCCGGGGTCCAACGGATCGTGACGGTCTGGGTCGTCTCGCCCTCCAGACGGTAGGGCCAGGGCCGCGCAAGCGGTCGGTTGTAGGTCTTGAATGAGGCATCGCCCCATTGGCGCTGATCCTCCATCTCGAAGATGTCGCCGTCGAAGCGGCAATGGACGCGCCAGCCGCCCGCCTGATGGGTCAGGCCGGTGATGTCCATGAAGGGCTGCCACGGCGCGATCAGCGTGGGAAAGCGCGCCTGCTGCGGCGGGCCGTCCGCGTGATCGACCATGACCGGCGCCCCCGCGACCCCGGTGATCGGGTGCAGCAGCGTGAAGCCGGTGCGGTTCGTCCAGACCTGCCCCCGCGCCCCGATCACCGCCCGCGCGGTCAACCCGTCGGGCGTCAGATCGACCGTCAGCGCGGCGCGCACGCTGCCCGTGCCCATGTCATACCGCGCCGTCCAGGCGATGCGCGGGCCGTCTGGCCCGTCGGACAGGCGCAGATCGTCGATGCGGGGCACTACGGTGCCCCAGTCGCGGTCGCGGACCAGGAAGGCCAGGCCGCGGATCGCCTCGACCCCGTCCAGATGCAGGTGGCGCAGGCGGTCACCCTCCAGCACCAGCCGCGCCGGCCCGCAGGAGAGCGTCCGCGTCACGGCCGGACCCGGCTGCCGTCGCGGGCCGAGGCATAGGCGGCCTCGACCAAAGCCAGCGTGGCCAGGTTGTCGCGCCCCGAGGTCTCGGGCACCCGGCCCTCGCGCAGGCAGGCGACGAAGTCCTGCTGGATCAGCGCGACGCTTTCCTGGATGTTGTGCCAGGGCCGTTCGGCCCAGGGCAGCAGCGGGGGCGACACGTCGCGCACCTGCCGGTCGCCGCGGCGGTCGATGACCAGCCGGTATCCGGCCTCCAGCCGCAGCGTGCCCTCGGTGCCGTCGATCTCGATGAGGGTCTGGGGAAAGGTCTCGTCCCGCCGCGTCGCATAGGAGCAGTCCACGACCGACGTCACCCCACCTGCGTGATCCATCAGGATCGTCGCCACGTCCTCGCCGCGGATCGCGGGGTTGATGCGCGCGGTGCTGGCCGACAGGCGATCCACCTCTCCGAAGAGGGCGCGGGCGATGTCCAGGATATGGATGCCCAGATCCTGGATGATGAAGCGCGGATCGGTCGCCAGATAGGGCTGTCCCGAGAAGACGTCGTAGCCCGACCGGAAGCTGACCCGCCCGAAGAAGGGCCGCCTCACCGCGCCCTCGCGCAGCGCGGCCAGCACGGCGCGGATCGGCGACTGCCAGCGGAAGTTCTCATGCACCATCAGGACGCGGCCCGCGCGCTCCATCGCGGCGACCATGGCGCGGGCATTCTCCAGCGTCTCGGCAAAGGGCTTCTGGCAGATGGCGTGCAGGCCGGCCTCGGCCGCCGCCATCACCAGCGGGCGGTGCGAGGGCAGGGTCGTGGCGATGTCGACCACGTCCAGATCCGCCTCGCGCATCATCCGCGCCGCGTCGTCAAAGCGCTGCGCGATGCCGAAGCGCGCGCCCATCGCGGCCAGCCGGTCCGGGTCGCGGTCGCAGATCGCGGTGACCTGCGCCCCCTCGGCATCGGCCCAGCCCTGCATCTGGTTCACCGCGAAGAAGCCGCAGCCGATCAGTCCGACCTTGATCATGGCATCATCCACCAGCCCAGCCCCAGGGAGATGGCGGGAACATAGGTGATCGCCGCCAGCATCACCAGAACCGTGGCGATGGGCCAGACCAGCGACCGGAACAGCGCCTGCACCGGAACCTTCGCCACAGCGGCCGCCGCGAAGAGGTTCACCCCCAAAGGCGGCGTGATCATGCCCAGCGCCAGGTTCACCACGATGACGATGCCGAAATGCACCGGATCGATGCCGAAGCTGATCGCCACCGGCGTCAGGATCGGGGCCAGCACCAGGATCGCGGCGCTGGTCTCGATGAACATGCCCACGACCAGCAGCAGCAGGTTGACGCCCAGAAGGAAGGTCAGCGCGCTGCCGAAATTCTCCTGGGCCCAGGTGCCGACGGCACCGGGCAGGCCCGACAGGCTGATCAGGAAGCTGAACAGCGCCGCCGCCGAGATGATCAGCATGACCGCCCCCGACGACACCGCCGCCGCGCGGAAGATGCCCGGCAGGTCGGACCAGGACAGTTCGCGATAGACGAAGATCGACAGGATCAGCGCATAGATGACCGACACGGCGGCGGCCTCGGTCGGCGTGAAGACGCCGCCATAGATGCCGCCCACGATGATGATCGGCATCATCAGCGCCCCGAAGGCGCGGCGCGCGGCGGGCAGGATGGCCCGGCGGCCCTCGCCGTCCCGCTTGCCGTGGCCCTTCACTCGGCACCAGATCTGGACCATCACGACCAGAGCGGCGGCGATCATCAGCCCCGGCACCATGCCCGCCAGGAACAGCCGCGTGATCGAGGTCTCGGTCGAGACCGCATAGAGGATCAGCGGCACCGAGGGCGGGATGATCACGCCCAGTTCGGCGGATGACGCCTGGATCGCGCCCGCCATGCCCACCGGATAGCCGTGGCGCAGCATCGCCGGGATCAGGATGGACCCCACCGCGAAGGTCGTGGCCACCGACGACCCCGAGATGGCCGCAAACAGCATGCAGGTCAGCACGCAGCTGCTGGCCAGCCCGCCCTGGATGTTCCCGACCATGGATTTCACCAGATCGACCAGCCGGGCCGAGATGCCCCCCTGGGTCATGATCGCGCCCGCCAGGATGAAGAACGGCACCGCCATCAGCGGAAAGCTGTCCAGCCCGGTGAACATCTTCTGCGGGACGACCACCAGCGGTAGGTTCGAGAAGAAGTGGATCGCGATGATCGAGGCCAGCGCGATGGACACCGCCACCGGTACCGACAGCGTGAACAGGGCGATCAGCCCGGCAGCGAGGGCAGAGTTCACGGGCGTTCCCTTTCCTGATCAACATGGCGCAGCAGCACGCCCGGAATGGCCATCAGCGCGCCCAACGGGATCGCCGCATAGAACAAGCTCATCGAGGTGCCCAGCATCGCGACCCGCTGCGCCTGCACCCGCAGCGTCATGGACCAGCCCTGCCAGACCAGCACCGCCAGAAAGGCCAGCGTCAGCAGCGTGACCAGCCGGATCACCCAGATCTGCGCAGGGCCGGGCAGCAGCCCGCGGAGAAAGTCGATGGGGATCATCGCGCCAAGGCGGAAGCCCGCCGCCGCGACCAAGAGCGTGGACCAGATGATCAGGCCACGGGCCAGGATCTCGGACCAGCCGGCGGCATGGCCCAGGCCAAAGCGCGTGACGACCTGGAAGAAGACCAGCCCCGTCGCCACCGCCAGCAGCAGCGCGGCCAGGTTGTGGGCCAGCCGGACGACGCCCTCGGCCCAGGCTTCGACATGTCTCATGGTGATGACCCCGATATGGGGCGGGGCCACAGGCGGCCCCGCCGGACGCCCTAGTCCTGCGCCGCGCGGATGCGCGCGATCAGCTCGGGCGCATAGCGGTCGGCGAACTCGTCATAGGCCGGCTGGACCGCGGCGGCGAAAGCGGCCTTGTCAATGCCGTCGATCACCTCCATCCCGTTCTCGCGCATCAGGGCGATGCCCGATTCCTCGTTCGCGGCGACGGTCTTGCGCGATGCGGCGGCGGCGGCCTGGGCGGCCTCCACGAACCAGCCCTGCTGTTCCTCGGTCAGGCCGTCCCAGTGGATCGCGGACATGGCCACCACGGCGGGCGAGTAGACATGGCCCGTCAGGGTGATGTTGTCCTGGATCTCCCACATGTTGTTGGCGGTGACGATGGGGATGGGGTTCTCCTGCCCGTCGATGGTGCCCTGCTGCAGCGAAGTCAGCACCTCGGTCCAACTCATCGGCGTGGGGGCGGCCCCGGCGGCGCGGAAGGCCGCGATATGCACCTCGTTCTCCATCGTGCGCAGCTTCAGCCCGGACAGGTCGGCAGGCTCGCGGATCGGACGGACCGAGTTAGTGATGTGGCGAAACCCGTTCTCGGCCCAGGCCAGGCCCACGATGCCGTGCGGCTGGAAGCTGGCCAGCAGCTCCTGTCCGATCTCTCCGTCCAGGACCGCATGCGCGCTGGCGTAGTCATCGAACAGGAACGGAAAATCCAGTGCATAGACCTCTGGGACGAAGTTGCCGATGGGTCCGGTCGAGGAGATCGTCAGCTCGACCGTGCCTATCTGCAGCCCCTCGATCACGTCGCGTTCGCCGCCCAGGGCGCCTGCCGGGCGCAGCGCGATCTCGAAGGCACCGTCGGACCGTTCCGCGATGGTGTCGGCAAAGGCGCGCGCTGCGTCGCCGTAGTGGCTGTCGGCGGGCGGGGTGAAGGCCAGGTTCATCACCTTTGCCTGGGCCAGCGCCGGTCCCGCACCCAGCAGCATGGCCAGCATCGACGCGGCGGTCATCATCTTGGTCATCGAAGGTCTCCTCCCTTGTGTTGGTGATCGCGGCGGACGCTCCCCCGCCCGCCGCGCGATGTCAGGTGATGCGGTGGATGCTGGCCTCGACCTCGTCCCAGTCGAAGACGCGCTTCCAATCGTCGCGCATCAGCATCGGCTTGCCGAATTCGATGGCCTTGTTGCAGGCGTCCGAGAACGCGCCCTCGCGCTCGTTGAACAGCACCGCGCCCAGGATGTTCATATGGCCTAGCAGAAAGTCGCGGGCGCAGTCGTGGCTGACGCCGCTGCGCGCCACGCATTCGTCCAGCGCCTCGCGCATCACCGCCAGCAGCGAGGCGCAGACCGTCTCGGACAGGCCCGGCTCCAGCATGGCCATCTGCCTGACGGTCACCTCATGGCTGCGGGCGACGGGGGCATAGATCGCGCGGGCGATGCTGTCGCCCAGTGCGTAATGCTCGCGCGGGCCCTGCATCAGCGCGTTGACCACGCCCTGCTTGGCCGCCACGCCGCCGAAATGGTCGGCCCGGCCCTCGGGCGTGTCCTCGTCGTTCCAGATCGGCGGGTGGCAGGGATGGGTCACGAAATAGGTGATGTCGGCCCGCTCGGGCAGATGGCCCGCAAAGGGCGCGGCCGCATCCAGCACCACGACCATGGTCCCCGGCGCCAGCTGCGGCACGACCGCGCCCGCGACCTTGCCGATCACCGTGTCCGGCACCGCCAGGATCACCACCTCGGCGCCCGCCAGCGCCGCCTCCTGCGGGACGCAGCCCAGCCCCGTCTCGGCCTTCAGCCGGGCCTGTCCGGCGGGGCTGACCTCGACATGGGCCACCTCGAAATCGGTCCGGGCCAGGTTCGTCGCCAGACGCACCCCCATCTTACCGCCCGCCCCCAGCAGCGCCACCTTGGTCATCTCGGTCTCCTCCGGCCTTCGGGAATCACTTGCCTAACTGGTATGATGAGGTGATAATTATTCCGTTACGTCAAGAGGGGATGCGAATGACCGATCTGCGGCTGGCCTGGCTGGGCGACGACTTCACCGGCGCCGCCGCGGTGATGGAGGTGCTGACCTTCGCCGGCCTGCCATCGGTCCTGTTCACCGAACCGCCCACAGCCGCGATGATGGCGCGGTTCGCGGATTGCGCGGCAGTGGGGCTGGCCACGACCGCCCGCGCACAGGGACCGGACTGGATGGCCGAACACCTGCCACCGCTGTTCGCCGCGCTTGACGCGCTGCAGCCGCAGATCCTGCATTACAAGATCTGCTCGACCTTCGATTCGTCGCCACATATGGGCTCGATCGGCGCCGCCATCGCGGCGGGCCTTTCGGTGCGCCCCTCCCGAGCCGTGCCCCTGCTGACCGCCGCCCCCGCCATGCGCCGCTATCAGGCCTTCGGGCATCTCTTCGCGGGCAGCCCGCAGGGGGTGTTCCGGCTGGACCGGCACCCGGTCATGGCGCACCACCCCGCGACGCCCATGGCCGAATCCGACCTGCTGGCCCATCTGTCCGCGCAGACCGACCTGCCCGGCGCGCTGATCGACCTGGAGGCGCTGGCAACCGACCCGCAGGCCCGGCAGGAGGAGGCGCTGACCCAGGGCGCGCGCATCCTGTCCATCGACGGCATGGACCCGGCATCGGAGGCCGCGGCGGGCGCGCTGATCTGGCGGAACCGCGCGCGCATGGGTTTCGTCGCGGGCAGTCAGGGGGTCGAATACGCGCTGGTGCGCCACTGGCAGCAGACGGGGGACCTGCCCGCGCCGCCGCCGCCCGCCTCGGCCGGGCGCGTGGCGCGCATCGCGGCGGTGTCGGGATCGGTCTCGCCGGTGACGGCGGCGCAGCTGGACTGGGCGGGGCGGCACGGCTTTGCGCTGCTGCCCTTTGACGCGCGGGCAGCCTGCGGGTCCGAGGCCGATCTGGCGGCCGAGGTCGCGCGCCTGACCGCCGCCGCCCTGCGTGCCGCAAGTGACGGCTCCAGCCCGCTGATCCATTCGGCTGCGGGCCATGACGGCGCACAGGTCGGCGCGTTCCGCAGCGCTCTGTCGGCCTCCGGCCTGGCGCCCGAGACCGCCGCCCGGCGCATCGGAGAGGGGCTGGGCCGCATCCTGGACGGGGTGCTGCGCGGGTCAGGCATCCGCCGCGCGGTGATCTCGGGGGGCGACACCTCGGGGCACGCGATGCGGCAGCTGAGCCTCAGCGCCCTGACCGCGCTGGCCCCCACCATCCCCGGCGCCGCGCTGTGCCGGGCCTATGGTGACGGCCCGCATGACGGGCTGGAGATCGCGTTGAAGGGCGGGCAGATGGGCTCGACCGATTATTTCGGCTGGATCCGCGACGGCGGCGGCCCCCGACATCAGGAGCAGCCATGATCCGCGTCACCTATCGGCTGGAGACCCCGGGCGACCCGCGCGCCATGGCCGAGAAGATCGCGGCCGACCAGTCCACCGGCACTTTCACCGACCTGCCCGGAGAGACCGACGCCCTGCGCGCCCGCCACGCCGCCCGGGTCGAGGACGTGACCCTGCTGGAGCCCCTGCCCCAGCCCTCGCTGCCCGAGGGCGGGGGGCCGGTGCGGCGCGCCCGCGCGACCATCGCCTTTTCGCCCGACAGCATCGGCGGCGACATCGCGGCGCTGCTGACGGTCACCACGGGCGGCCTGTTCGCGGCGCGCGGCTTGACCGGCATGCGGGTGTTGGATTTCCACCTGACGCCCGATTTCGCGGCCCACCCGGGGCCGCAATTCGGCATCGAAGGCTCGCGCCGCCTGACCGGGGTGGCAGAAGGGCCGATCATCGCGTCGATCATCAAGCCCTCGCTTGGCCTGACCCCCGATCAGACCGCCGAGGTCGTGCGCACCTTGTGCGAGGCCGGGGTCGATTTCATCAAGGACGACGAAAAGATGATGTCGCCCGCCTATTCCCCATTCGAGGCGCGGGTCGATGCCGTCATGGCGGTGATCCGCGATCACGAACAGCGGACGGGCAAGCGGGTGATGTATGCCTTTGGCCTGTCATCCGCGGACCCGGACGTGATGATGCGCCGCCACGATCACGTCGTGGCACGGGGCGGCAATGCGGCGGTGGTGAACATCAATTCGATCGGGCCGGGGGCGATGGCCTTCCTGCGAAAGCGGTCGGCGTTGTGCCTGCATGCGCATCGCAACGGGTGGGACCTGCTGACGCGCCATCCGGGCCTGGGCTTCGACTTTCGCGCCTGGCAAAAGATCTGGCGCCTGCTGGGCGTCGACCAGTTCCAGATCAACGGCATCGGCGCGAAATACTGGGAGGGCGACGACAGCTTCGTGCAGTCGTTCCAGGACGTTACAACGCCAATCTTCTCGGACACGGACCGGGCGCTGCCTGTGGTCTGCTCGGGCCAATGGGGCGGGCAAGCCTTCGAGACCTGGGCCCGCACAGGCGGCACGCTGGATCTGATGTATCTGGGCGGCGGCGGCATCCACGGGCATCCGAACGGACCGGCCGCCGGGGTGCGCGCCATCCGCAATGCCTGGACTGCGGCCGGCGCGGGCCTGACGCCCGCCCAGGCCGCAGCCGATTGCCCTGACCTGGCCGCCAGCTTTCAGCGGTGGGGCATGCCCGCGACATAGGCCGCCAGCGTCGCCCGCACCCCGTCCCGGCGCAACGCGGCCAGCGCGTCGCCGAAGGCCGCGACCAAGGGCGCGGACCCCGCCAGATCGCCAAAGATTGCGTGCTGGGACAGGAACGCCTGCGGATCGTACTTTGCCGCCAGCGCATGGTCGCGCAGCGTCGCATGGGCGTCGTCATTGGGTGCGATCGGCGCGCCCGCCTCGGTCGTGCCTTCGCAATAGCGGCACCACAGCGCCAGCTCCAGGGCCAGCCCGTCGATGGGCGCGCCCGCCGCCAGCCGGTCGCGCAGCGTCGGCAGGATGAATTTCGGTTGGCGGTTCGACCCGTCCAGGCACAGGCGCGGGATGGTGTCGCCGATTTCCGGGTTCGAGAAGCGGCTGACGATCAGCGCCAGGTATTCGTCATAGCTGACGCCCGGAATGGGCTGAAGGGTCGGGATGATCTCGCGCGTCTCCAGCGCGCGCAGCCAGGCGGCGATGTCCGCGTCCGCCATCGCGTCATGCACGAAGTGATGCCCCAGCAGCGCCGAGGCATAGGCGATGGCCGCATGCCCGCCGTTCAGGATGCGCAGCTTCATCAGCTCGTGGCGGCTGACATCGGCGACGAATTCGGCGCCCACGGCCTCCAGCGCCGGGCGGCCTTGGGGGAAGTTGTCCTCCAGCACCCATTGGCGGAAGGGCTCGCAGACGACGGGGGCGGCGTCCTGGATGCCGAAGCGGTCGCGGACCAGGGCGCGCTCGCGGTCGCTGGTGGCGGGGGTGATGCAATCGACCATGCTGTTCGGAAAGGCCACGTTGGCCTGAACCCAATCGGCCAGCGCGGGGTCCTGCGCGCGGGCCAGCCCCGTCAGGGTGCGGGCACAAACATGGCCGTTTTCCGGCAGGTTGTCGCAGGACAGGACGGTGAAGGGCGCATGCCCCGCCGCGCGCCGCGCCCGCAGCGCAGCCAGGATCATGCCGAACACGGTGCGCGGCGCATCCGGCGCGCTTGCGTCATGGACCATGTCGGGGTGACCGGCATCGAAGCCGTCGGTCTTGGCGTCGACGTAATAACCGCCCTCGGTGATGGTCAGCGAGACGATGCGGATCGCCGGATCGGCCATCGCGGCGGTGGTGGCTGCGGGGTCCACGGCCACGAAATCGATCATCGACCCCAGCACCTGTGCGGACAGGCCCGCGGGGTCCAGCTCGACCAGCGTGGTCAGCCAGTCCTGGGCGGCCAGCCGTTCGCGCATCGCGGCGTCGCCCGGACGCACGCCCGCGCCGATCAGCGCCCAGCTGTGGTCGCGCCCCTGAGCGAACAGCCGGTCCAGGTACCACGCCATGTGCGCGCGGTGGAAATTGCCGACGCCGACATGCAGGATGCCCGCCGTCAGGGCGCTGCGGTCATAGGCGGGGCGTGCCACGGTGTCGGGCAGCCCGGCCAGCGCGGATTGGGTCAGTTGGATGGCCATGATCGGACCTTTCGTCAAATCGCCCCGTGGCCGCGGCGCAGGATGCGCGCGGGGGGCCGGGAATTGCAGGGGGTGCGGCGGTCAGCTGAGCCAGTTGCCGCCGTCGACATTGTAGGTCTGGGCCACGATGTAGTCGGCCCCGTCGGATGCCAGGAACACCGCCATGCCGGTCAGGTCGGCCGCAGTGCCCATGCGGCCGAAGGGGACGGCGGCGCCGACCTCGGCCTTTTTCTGGCCGGGGGCCTTGCCTTCGTATTTCGCGAAGAAGGCGTCCACGCCGTCCCAATGTTCGCCGTCGACCACGCCGGGCGCGATGGCATTCACGTTGATGCCGTGGGCGATCAGGTTCAGGCCCGCCGATTGCGTCAGGCTGATCACCGCGGCCTTGCTGGCGCAATAGACCGCGACCAGCGCCTCTCCCCGGCGGCCGGCCTGGGACGCCATGTTGATGATCCGCCCGCCCTTGCCACGCGCGATCATGGACCGCGCGACGGCCTGCATCATGAACAGCGTGCCCGACACGTTGACCGCCATGATGCGGTCGTAATCGGCGCGGGCGATCTCGGTGATGGGGGCGGCGGTGAACAGGGCCGCGTTGTTGATCAGGATGTCGATGCCGCCGAACTGCTGTTCGACGGAGGCCACGCAGGCGTCGATGCTGGCCTGATCGGTCACGTCCAGCGCCGCGGCGATGGCACCCTCGCCCAGACCCGCGGCCGCCGCGCGGGCGGCCTCCAGGTTGATGTCGCAGATGGCGACGCGCGCGCCCTGATCCAGATAGGCGCGGGCGAATGCCAGCCCGATGCCGCGCGCGGCCCCGGTGATCAGGGCGGTCTTTCCCGACAGCATCATGCCACCCGCGCCCCCGTGGCGTCAAAGCGGTGCATCTGCGCGTCGTCCGGGGTCAGCCAGACGGTGTCGCCGTGATGCAGGTCGATATTGCCGCCCGCGCGCACCGTGATGGTGTCGGCCAGACCCGTGTCCTCGACATAGAAGAACGTGTCCGATCCCAGATGCTCGCTGACGCCGACGCGCCCGCGCCACTTGCCGTGATCGGGCGACACCGCGATGTGTTCGGGCCGGATGCCAATGGTGTGGGCACCGTATTCCGCGGCCGCCGCCCCGTCGATCAGGTTCATCTTGGGGCTGCCGATGAAGCCCGCGACGAACAGGTTCCTGGGCGCGCGGTACAGCTCCATCGGGCTGCCGACCTGTTCGATGTTGCCGGCGCGCAGGACCACGATCTTGTCGGCCATGGTCATCGCCTCGACCTGGTCATGGGTGACATAGATCATCGTGGTCTTCAGGCGGTTGTGCAGCTCGCTGATCTCAAGGCGCATGCCGACGCGCAGGGCGGCGTCCAGGTTCGACAGCGGCTCGTCGAACAGAAACGCGGCCGGTTCGCGCACGATGGCCCGCCCGATGGCCACGCGCTGGCGCTGGCCGCCCGACAGCTGGCCCGGCTTGCGGTCTAGGTAATCGGTCAGGTTCAGCGCCTTGGCGGCCGCCGTGATGCGGCGGTCCTGTTCGTCCTGCGGCACACCCGCCATGCGCATCGGAAAGGCAATGTTCTTTCTGACCGACATGTGCGGGTACAGCGCATAGGACTGGAACACCATCGCCAGGCCGCGCTTGGCCGGGGGCGTGTCGGTGGCATCCTTGCCGTCGATCAGGATGCGCCCGCCCGACGTGTCCTCCAGCCCCGCGATCAGGCGCAGAAGGGTGGATTTCCCGCAGCCCGAGGGGCCGACGAAGACCACGAACTCTCCGTCGTTGATGTCCAGGTTCAGGGGCGGGATGACCTCGACGTCTCCGAACCGCTTGGTCACTGCTTCAAGGGTAATGCGTCCCATGATGGTCCCCTTATTTCACCGCGCCGAAGGTCAGGCCGCGGACAAGTTGTTTCTGGCTGAACCAGCCCATGATCAGGATCGGCGCGATGGCCATGACGGAGGCCGCCGAGAGTTTCGCCCAGAACAGCCCCTGCGGGCTGGAGAAGCTGGCGATGAAGGCCGACAAGGGCGCCGCGTTGGTGGTGGTCAGCTGGATGGTCCAGAACGCCTCGTTCCAGGCCAGGATGACGTTCAGGAGCATGGTCGACGCGATGCCCGGAACCGCCATGGGCGTCAGCACGTACAGGATCTCGTCCTTGAGCGTGGCACCGTCCATGCGCGCGGCCTCCAGGATCTCTCCGGGGATCTCGCGGAAATAGGTGTAGAGCATCCAGACCACGATCGGCAGGTTGATCAGCATCAGCATGACCGTCAGGCCGATCCGCGTGTCCATCAGCCCGGTGCGCAGGAAGATAAGATAGATCGGCACCAGCACCGCGACCGCGGGCATCATCTTTGTGGACAGCATCCACATCAGGATGTCCTTGGTGTGCTTGGTGGGAGAGAACGCCATCGCCCAGGCCGCCGGGATCGCGACGATCAGCGCCAGGATGGTCGAACCCACCGCCAGGATCACCGAATTGGTGAAGGGCTTCCAGTAGTTGTTCTGGGTCTGCACCGCCTCGAAGCTGGACAGGGTGAAGGACGGGATCAGGCTGAAGCCCGAAATGGCCTCCTGTTCCGTCTTGAGGCTGGTGATGATCGTGTAGAGGATCGGGAAGAAGATCACCAAGGCCACGATCCAGGCGGCAATGGTATAGCCGAACTTGGTGCGGGTGCTTACTGCGCGTGCCATGGGATGCTCCTCAATCCAGGTTCTTGCCGACGGCGCGCATCAGGAAGAACGCGACGATGTTGGCCAGGATGACCGCGATGATGCCGCCCGCGGCCGCACCGCCGATGTCGAAGTTCAGACGGGCCGCGCGATAGATGAGATAGGTCAGGTTGGTGCTGGCATTGCCCGGACCGCCATTGGTGGTCACCAGGATCTCGGCATAGATGCCCAGAAGGAAGATGGTCTGGATCAGCACCACGACGGTGATGGCGCGTGCCATGTGCGGCAGGGTCAGGTGGATGAACCGGCTGACGGCGCCCGCTCCGTCCATCTCGGCCGCCTCCATCTGTTCGCCGTCCAGCGACTGCAGGGCGGTCAGCAGGATCAGCGTCGCGAAGGGCAGCCATTGCCAGGCCACGATGATGATGATCGAGGTTAGCGGATATTGCGCGAACCAGTCCACCGGCTGCACGCCGATGGCGCGCGCGATGTCGGCGAAGACCCCATAGGATGGGTGCATGATCATGTTCTTCCAGATCAGCGCGGCCACCGGCGGCATCACGAAGAACGGAGAGATGATCAGGATCCGCACGATCCCCTGTCCGAAGATCGGCTTGTCGATCAGCAGGGCGATCGCGATGCCGCCGATGACGGTGATCGCCAGCACGCCCAGCACCAGGGCCAGCGTATTCCAGATCGCGTCGAAGAAGGCCGGATCGGTGTAGAAATACTGATAGTTGAACCACCCTGCCCAGCTGACGGAGGCCGGGTTCAGCAGGTTGTAGTTCAGGAACGAGTAGTACAGCGTCATCCCCAACGGGACGATCATCCAGATCAGCAGCAGGATGATGGCAGGTGCGCGCATCAGGCGCGCAAGACTTGCGGTCTGGCGGGTGGCCATGGCTTGCGTCCTTTTGGGGAAAGCGGGGGTGCGCCGCCCCGCATGTCGGGGGCGGCGCGGGTCGCGGCTTACTTGGGATAGCCCGCGCGCGCCATTTCACGGGCGGTGCTGGACTGTGCCGCCGCAAGGGCGTCCTCGGCCGACATCTGGCCTGCCAGCGCCGCCGAGAAGGTCTGTCCGACCGCCGTGCCGATGCCCTGGAATTCCGGGATCGCGACGAACTGGCCGCCGGTATAGGGAATGTCCTGGACCGACGATTTCTGCGTGTCGGCGGCGTTGATCGATTCCAGCGTCATGGCCGCGAACGGAGCCTCGGCCTGATAGTCGGGGTTCTCGTACAGCGACGTGCGCGTGCCCGGAGGTGCGGCGCGCCAGCCCTCGGCTTCGGCCACCATGTTGGTGTATTCCTGGCTGGTCGCCCAGGCCACGAAGGTCTTGGCCGCGTCCTGCTTCTGGCTGGAGGCCGGGATGGCCAGGTTCCACGCCCACAGCCAGTTGCCGTGGTTGTCGACGCCTTCCTTGTTGGGGAACTGCGCAAAGCCCACGCTGTCCGCGACGGTCGAATCCTCGGGGTCGGTCACGAAGCTTGCGGCGACGGTCGCGTCGATCCACATGCCGCACTTGCCCTGCTGGAACAGCGACAGGTTCTCGTTGAAGCCGTTCGACGACGCGCCCGGAGGACCGTATTCGTTCATCAGCGTCAGATAGTCGGTCAGCGTCGCCTGCCATTCGGGGCTGTCGAACTGGGGCGCCCATTCCATGTCGAACCAGCGCGCGCCATAGCTGTTGGCCATGGCGGTCAGGAAGGCCATGTTCTCGCCCCAGCCCGGCTTGCCGCGCAGGCAGATGCCATAGACCTCGTTATCCTTGTCCGTCATCGCCTTGGCGGCGGCGGTGATGTCGGTCCAGGTCGGGTTGTCGGGAATGGTCACGCCCGCGGCCTCGGCCAGGTCGGTGCGGTACATCACCATCGCCGATTCGGCATAGAACGGCGCGGCGTACAGCGTGTCGTTCACCGACAGGGCGGCACGCACGGCAGGGACCAGGTCGTCCACGTTGTAGCTTTCGGGAAGGTCGTCCAGGGGCGTCAACCAGTCCTGCGCCGCCCAGATCGGAACCTCGTAGGTGCCGATGGTCAGCACGTCATACTGCCCGCCGCTGGTGGCGATGTCGGTGGTGACGCGCTCGCGCAGGATGTTCTCCTCCAGCGTGACCCATTCCAGCTGGATGTTCGGGTTCGCCTCGGTGAAGGGCGCGGTCATCTGCTGCATGCGGATCATGTCCCCGTTGTTCACGGTCGCGATCGTCAGGGTCACGTTGTCCTGCGCGGCGGCCATGCTGCCGACGGCGCACAGGGCCGTAGCGCCCAGAAGGGCGCGGAATGTCGTGGTCATGTAGTCCTCCCTTGGCGGTTGGGCATTTGCCCTTCCGATGGGCATATACTCGCCCCGTCTTGCAAATCTGTCAACGCAGATTCCCCGCCGCAGCGCAGCGAGGGTGTAACAGCCTGACGACAGTGCAATTCTTCAGGCCAGCAGGCGTTCCGCCGTCGCCTCCGAGGTAATCAAGCCGTTGATCAGCCCCCCCACCATCGCCGCACGGATGGCCGGCAGCTTGGCCTGTCCCGAGGCGACGGCGATCACCGGACGGTCGCTCCCGCAGGGCAGCGGCGCCGACGCCACGCGGCGGTTGAAGTCGCAATCGATCACCTGGCCCCGGGCGTCATAGACCCAGCTGGTGATCTCGCCCACGGCACCGGCGCGGGCCAGCTGCGCCATTTCGGCCTCGCTCAGGAAGCCGTCGACATGCAGCGGCGCGGTCATGTCCATCTGTCCGATGCCCACCAGCGACAGGTCGGCGCGGGCGCACAGGTCGATGGTGTTGCGGGCGGCCTGCTGTCCCTGCATCGCCGCCAGTTCCGCCGCGTCGCGCGCCAGCACCGGCAGCGGATAGGGAAAGTGCGGCGCGCCGATGCGCTCGGCCAGCCGGATCGTGGCGTTGTAGGGGTGGCCGACCCGTCCTCCATCATGTTGCCGAGGCGGGACACGACGACATGCTGAGGACAGGTCATGCGGGGCAGCTGTTCCACCGTGGCGCGCAGGTTGCGCCCGGTGCCAAGGCTGACGATCCGCCGTTCGGGCGATTTCAGCACGCGTTCCAGATGCGCGGCGGCGGCGATGGCGATGCCAGCCAACAGGTCCGGCGCCTCGGGGTCCGACGGCGCGACCTCGGCCGTCAGCAGGCCGAACCGGTCCTGCAGCGCGCGCGCCAGGTCCATGCAGCGTCCGATCGGGTGATCCAGGCGGACCTTGACCAGCCGTTCGGCCAGCGCCATCGCGACCAGACGCTGCGCGGTCTGGCGGCTGACGCCCAGCTTGCGCGCGATCTCGTCCTGGGTGTTTCCGGCGACGTAGTACAGCCACCCGGCGCGGGCGGCATCGTCCAGGCGGGTCGTTTCGGGGGTGAAGTGGTTCTGGCTCATGCGGGCACCTGGATGCGCGCCAGCAGATCGGGGAACTGCGACCAGCAGTCAAAGCCCTCGTCCGTTGCGGGCTGTCCCGCCAGATGGGCGCCGCCGCGGTACTGCAGGACCCGCATTCCAGCCGCGCGGGCCGCCTGCAGGCCGGGCTGGCTGTCCTCGATCACCAGGGCATGGGCGGGATCGACGCCCATCCGTTCGGCCGCGAACAGGAACAGGTCGGGCGCGGGCTTGCCGCGCGCCACCTGGCTGGCCGTAAAGACGTCCGCGCCGAACCGCTGCGCCAGGTCCAGCACCGCCAGCGTCCGCGCCACCCGCGGCGGGCTGGACGAGGTCGCGACGCAGACCGGCAGCCGGATCTGCGCCAGCGCATCGGCAAAGCCCGGCGTCGTGCGCAGATCGGTGTCGAACCGCGCCAGCAGGCGGGCCCGATAGGTGGCCTCGAAATCGGCGGGCAGGGTCAGGGCAAAGCGGTCGCGGATCGAGGCTGCGACCGTGGGAAAGCTGCGCCCCAGGAAATCGCGGCGCACATCGTCGGGCGTCACGACGATGTCCAGACGCGCCAGCTGGTCGATCAGCACCTGCGCGGACAGCACCTCGCTGTCGGCGATGACGCCGTCGCAGTCGAAGATGATCAGGTCCACGCGCATCGGTCCGGCTCCCTTGCCTTGTGCGGCAGCCATAATCGCATTCCGCCCGGCGGGGAATAGGCCTCAGGCCGCGGCCATGCCCAGCAGCACCCCCGATATCGCCTCCGACAGGTCCGGCCCCACGCGCTGAAAGCCCAGAAGGCGCGCCACGGCGCGGGTCAGCTGGTCGGGCGTCATGCCGCCGTTCTCGGTCCGGATCATCCGCGCGGCGGCGGCGATCTCCTGCGGGGGCAGGCAGGCGGCCTTCAGCAGGCTGCCCGTCTCGGCGCTGCGGTCGCGGACGGGGGGGCTGTCGGCCTGCGCCCGGGTCATCAGGAAATCGCCCTGCCGCGTCAGATCGGCGTCGCCGCGCAGGGCCAACGCGGTGGCGCGGGCCACGGCCTCTCCGATCCGGCTGCCGGTGCGGGTCTTGCCGAACGCGGCGGCGATGCGGCGCGCCACCTCGTCGGCATGGACCGGACCTTCGGCGCGGATGACGGTGGCGGCCAATTCGGCCAGCACGGCATCGGGCTGGTCATGCGGCTCTCCCTCGGACGGGGCCTGCAACTCCGCCCGGCGATAGGGCGGCACCGACAGCGACGGCTGCGCCAGTTCAAGGGTCGCTTCCGGGGCGTCCAGCGGGACGGGCCGCGCCCCATGGTTCGCGCCGCGCGGGCGGATGCCGTCCTGCGCCGCATCGCGGGCCTTCGACAGGGCATCACGCAGCCGCGCGATTTCCGCCTCGCGGCGGTGGAACCAGTCGGTGCTCCAGATGCGGTGGAACCGCCAGCCCAGATTCTCCAGGATGTCCTGGCGCAAACGGTCGCGTTCGCGCGCCCACAGCGCACCGTGATAGGCGGCGCCGTCGCATTCGACCGCCGCCAGGTACTGGCCCGGACGGTCGGGATGGCGCACGCCCAGATCAATGCGGAACCCGGCACTGCCGACCTGCGGATCGGCCAGATAGCCCAGATCGCGGATCACGCGCGCGACATCCTCCTCGAACGGGCTGTCGGGGGCCAGACCGGTGGGGCGGCGTTCCTCGATGATGCCCGACTGCGCAAAATCCAGGAACCGCTTCAGGACGCGCGGCCCCTCGCGGGTGGTCCGCGACGGATCGATCTGGCCCGGGTCAAAGGACGCGAACACCTCGCAGCGGATGCGCGCGCGGGAAAACAGCACGTTCAGACGACGCTCTCCGCCCTCGCCGTTCACCGGGCCGAACTGCATCCGCGTCAGCGGCCCATCGGGTTCGGACGGACCGTAGCCGACCGAGATCAGGATCACGTCGCGTTCGTCGCCTTGCACGTTCTCGATGTTCTTGACGAACACGTCCTCGGCCCCGCCCTCGCGCAGCAGCGCGTCCAGCGCCGGGTCGCGGCGGCGGGCGGCATCCGCCACCTCGGTCAGCATGTCGGCCTGCGCCTTGGAGAAGGCGACCACGCCCAGGGACAGGCCCGGCCAGTTGCGGGCGTGATCGGCCATGGCGGCGACGACGGCCTCGGCCTCGATCCGGTTCGTGCCCGCGCGCCCCCGCCCGCTGCCGCGCGCGGCATAGGCGCCGGACACGCGACGGAACTTTAGCCCGTAATCAGGGTCCAGCTGCAGGGGCGACGGCGGCAAAACCAGCCGGTCGTCATAGAATTCCGCGTTCGACACCCGGATCAGCGACGGGTCGCGCGACCGGTAATGCCATTCCAGCATCCGCGACCGCAGCCCGCGCGCCTCGCACAGCGACAGGATGCTCTCCATGTCGGCCACGTTCGCGCCTTGGGGGCCGTCCTCGGGTTCGTCCTGGTCTTCGGCATCGTCGACCAGGCGGTCGAAGAACGATGTCGGCGGCAGCTGCTTCTGGTCGCCCACCACCACGATCTGGCGCGCGCGCGCGATGACGCCCAAGGCGTCCTCGGGGCGGATCTGCGACGCCTCGTCGATGACCAGCAGATCAAAACTGATCGCATCGGGCGGCAGGAACTGGGCGACCGAGATCGGGCTCATCAGCATCACCGGCTTGATGCGCTGGACCATCGCGCCCGCGTTGCGCATCAGCAAGCGCACCGGCTTGTGCGCGCGGCGGCGAGCGATCTCTCCGCGGATCAGGCCCATCTCTCCCTGGGTGCCGCGGGGCAGCTGATCGAAATGTCGCGACAGGATCAGCGTCTTGGTGGCCTCGATCCGCTCGGCCTCCAGCTGGCGGAACAGGCCGACCAGGTCGTGGCGATCCAGCATCGGCAGATCGTTCAGCGCGGGACGCGCCTGGCGGGCGGCGTTCCAGCGCGCCTCGGCGCAGGCATAGGCGAACTCGGTCGCGGCGTCCTGCGGGGCCAGATGCCCGGCGCGCACGGCCTCGACCACCGCGGCTGCGCCGTGGCGGCCCGCCACCTGTGCGTCGCGCGCCAGATCGGCCCATTCGGCATAGCGGGCGGGCGCGTCGGCCATGCCCGACAGCGCCGCCTGCCAATCCGCGATCGGCGCATCGCCCGCAAGGCCCGCGGCCTCCGCGTCCAGGTCCAGCCTGTCGCGAACCCGCGCCAGCGCCGCCCGCGCATCCTGCACGGCCGTCGCCAGCGCATCGCCCTGTGCCGCGGGGTCGGGAATGTCGGTCAGCGCTTGCACCACCGCCGCCCCGTCCGGCAGGCAGCCGTCCAACTCTCCCAGCCAGCCCGCCACCGCGGCCAGCCGTGCAAAGGGCGTCCGCTCGCCCCGCCAGTCGGTCCCCAGGGTCGCCGCCAGATAGGCTTCGTCGTCGGCCAAGATGCGGCGCAGGCGGCGCAGCGCCACCAGCTCATCCGCCAGCGCCAGCCGGTCGGCGGCCGCCGACGGCATCGGGCCGACCAGCAGCGTCTGCAGCTGTGCCGACGCCGCGCGATAGGGGCCGAACAGCCGACCCAGGAATGACCCCACCCCGCGCGCCAGCCCGGCCCGCAGGGGCGCGGGGTCAAGATCCGGCGCGGCGGGGGTGAAACGGGTCAACACCTGTTCCTGGGCCGCCGCCCATTCGGCGCCCGCCTGCAGCGCCTGGACCAGGCGGGGATCGCGGGCGGCCGCGAACAGGGTCGCGGCGTGATCCGCCGCCCCCTGGGGGGCGCGCGCCAGCAGACGCAGCATCCGCACCCGCGCTTCGGCCCGGTCCAGCGTCGGCTGGCCCTGTGCCGCGACCGCCTGCAGCGCCGCCAGCGCGGCGCGCAGGTCGTCGCCAAGCCGCGCCAGATCGGTCGGCTGCAGGTCCAGCGCCCGCGCGCCGCGGAACGGATGGGCCTGGGGCGGACCGGCCCGGTCGCGCGCCGCCACGAAACGGGCGATGGCCTGCGCCGCCTGTTCGCGTGCGGTGGCGTCCAGCGCCTCCAGGCCGTCCAGCGGGATGGCCGGCGGGCGGGCGCCCTGTCCGATGAACCCGATGATCCGCGACAGCGCCGCATAGGGCGCCTCGTCCCAGGGCGGCAACGGGTCGTGCAGCAAGCCCGTGACCGCGTTCAGCATGTCGCGCGTCTGGCGCAGGCGCGCGGGGTCCGCCGTGGCGGGCAACGGATGCGCCCCGGCCATCAGGGTCCGGCCCAGCTCCTGCGCCAGGGCCTTCTTGTTGGCGCTGCGCGAATGCAGCTCAAGGCAGATGTCGCGCAGGCCCGCGCGGGCAAGGCGGTCGTGGACGACCGACAGGGCGGCCATCTTCTCGGCCACGAACAACACCGTCTTGCCGTCATGGGCGGCGGCGGCGATGATGTTCGTGATGGTCTGCGACTTGCCCGTGCCCGGCGGGCCCTGCACGACCAGGCTGGCGCCCGCACGGACCTCCTCGATGACCTTGGTCTGGGATGCGTCGGCGTCGATCACCTGGATGATGCGCGCCGGGTCCAAACGGTCGTCCAGCCGGTCGCGATCGCCGAACAGCGGCGCGTCGCCCGCAAACCCCTGCGCCAGCAGCCCGTCCAGCAGTGGGTTTCCGTCGAACGCCCCCTCGGGGCCAGTTGGCGGGGTCCAGGTCGCGGTGCATCAGCAGCTTCGCGAAGGAAAAGAACCCCAGCTGCATTCCGTCGCGGTCCACCTGCCAGTCCTGCTGGCCGGACACGGCGTCCTGAACCAGGCTCAGATAGTCGCCGGGCGTCCAGTTGTCGTCCTCCTCGATCTCGGGCAGATGGATGCCGAAATCCTGGCGCAAACGCTCCTGCAACGGCAGGTTGGCGGTCAGGTCATCCTCGCGCGCCATCAGGTCGAAGGTCGAGCTGCGGTCGTTGCGCACCAGCTGCACAGGCAGCAGGATCAGCGGCGCCTCGCGCAGGACCTGCGATCCGGGCGCCTCGCGCCAGCGCAGGAACCCCATCGCCAGGTACAGCACGTTCAGGCCCTGCTCCTCCTCCGCGGTGCGGGCGTCGTGGGACAGGCGCAGCAGGCGGCGGGCCAGCGCCTCGGGGCCCAGGGGGGTCTCCAGTTGGCTGTCGGACTGGGTCTGCGCACCAGGCGCGGCCAGCAGCAGCACGCCCTCGGGCGTGGCCGTGTCGCTGCCCATGGCGCGAAAGCGCATGCGTTTGCCCTGGATGCGCAGCAGGCGCCAGACCTCGTCGCTGCGTTCGTGGATGATGTTCAGGCAGCTGGCGCGCTGATTGTCGCGGTTCACATGGATCAGGCGGTTGCGCGTCCCCGTCTCCAGCAGCTTGCGGCGGGCGGCATCCAGAGTGCGGGTCAGGGCGGCGGGCT
The DNA here is from genome assembly GCF_015390265.1 of Paracoccus sp. NBH48. NCBI lineage: Bacteria > Pseudomonadati > Pseudomonadota > Alphaproteobacteria > Rhodobacterales > Paracoccaceae > Paracoccus > Paracoccus sp. NBH48. The sequence continues at coordinate 189,292 of NZ_VUOJ01000003.1, forward strand.
GGGATTGGGTCATCGGTCCAGGTCTTCTCGTTGCGCGTCCGACCCCAGGGGGGCGGAAGGGGAACATAACCGCAACCTGAACGAAAGACGAGGGATTCCAGACGGAAAACGCCACTTCCTCGGGACATTACGAGGGGTGCGGCCCGGTTTGCCGGACCACGGGGGGCCATCAGAACCGCAGATCGGCCGTCAGCGCGATGCTGCGCCCCGGTTCCAGCTGCTGCACGACGGTGCTGAAATCCGCCCCATAGGTCGCCCGGTCGGCATAGGCGCGGTCGAACAGGTTGTTGACCTCGGCGCGCAGGGTCACGTTGCGGAACGCGGCCGGTTCGTATTCGGCAAAGACGTCGACGACGGTATAGCCGGGCCAGTCGCCGTCGACATCCACGCCCTGCCCGTCCTCCTCGATCGCGTGCTGGATGACGCCGCCCAAGGTCAGCCCGGCCATGACGGCATGGCGCGCCTCCAGCGACAGCATGCCGCCCGGCACGGTGCCCAGTTCGCGCAGGTCAAAGCTGGAGGCCGGCTGGCCGTCCAGCTCGACCTTTGTGTCGCTGTAGCGCAGCGCGGCAAAGCCGCCCTGCCAGTCGCGGCGGGCGGACAGACGGAACCCCCGGCTTTCCAGATCGCGCGACACCAGCCCCTTGCGGACCCCGTCGATGCGGGTCTGGAACAGCTCGGCCCCCAAGGTCGTCGCCCCCGGCTGCCATTCGACGCCCATCACCACGTTGCGCGCCCGCGTGGGCTCCAGCGCGTCATAGGCCTCGGGCGCGACATAGGGCGCGTCCAGCTCATAGACCGAGGCCAGCTGCGTGCCGCCGAACACCGTCGACCAGCCCGCGTTCAGACGCAGCGCATCGGTGGCGTGCCAGGTGGCCGCGGCGTTCGCGCTGGTCCCGTCGGTGTCCAGGCGCTGCCCCCCTGCGCCGGTGAACCGGCTGAAATCATGGCGCAGCCCCGCGCTGTAGTCGATGTCCCCCGCCGTGCCCCGCCCCTGCAGGAACAGTCCAGTCGTGGTTCGGTCCTCGCGGAACGCGGCGGCCGTGCCGCGGAACACCCCGTCATAGGTCGCGCGTGTGCGATAGTTGTCTAGGCCCGCGGTCAGTTCGACCCCGTGCACGGTCATCCGGTTCTGGAGGACGACGCTGACGGTATCCGCATCGCCATTGTTGAAATCGGGAACGGGGGCGTCGGGCGTGGGCAGGTCGACGGTGTCCAGCTGGTTGCGGCTGCGCGCGATGCGGATCTCGGGGTCCAGCAGGCCGTCCGCGACCGTGCGGCGCAGGGTCAACGTCTGGGTCGATTGTTCCAGCGCATAGCGGCGCGTCTCGGGGACCGGGCGGCCCCCGATCGTGCCGGTGAAGTTCGCGCGATAGGGGCGCAGCGCGTCGTCCCGGAACCGGATCGCGCCCAGCTCCGCCCGCCAGTCGCCGAACTCGGCCCCCAGCTTCAGCGCCTCGCTGTTCAGGTCGGCCCCTGTGCGGGCCACGGTACGGCCGTTCCCGTCCTGATAGGCGTCGCCCGTCGCCCGCTTGGCATAGATCAGCGCGTCGACCGGCCCCTGGCGCCCGTACAGCGTCACCGCCCCCGTCGCCGTGCCGCCGTTGTCGCCATAGCCGATGGTGACGCGCCCGCCGCGGTCGCGCCCGTCCTCCAGCATGTCGATGGCCGATTTCGTCTCATACGCGATGCTGCCGCCCAGCGCGGCAAAGCCCGCATCCGCCGGCGCCACGCCCGGAGCGACGCGCGCGGCCTTCAACAGGCCCGGATCGATCATGTTGGTGCCGGTATGGTGGAACATGCGGTTGTTCTGCGCGGCCCCGTCGACGCTGACCGACAGCTGCTGTTCGTCGATGCCGTTGACAAAGACGCGTTCCGCGATGGCGATGCCGCTGCTGACGGTCACGCTGGGTTCGGCGCGGAACACGTCCTCGATGGTGCCGGTGCGGGCATCCTCGATCTGTTCCGCGCTGGGGGCGATGCGGGCCGGGGCCTCGCCTTCGGCCGTCAGGGTGATCTCGTCCAGCAGGATCGGCTGGGACAGGGCGGGCAGGGGGCAAGCGCGGTGCCCAGCATCAGGGCGGCCAAGGGGTGTCGCGTCATCGGGTTCTCCATCCATCGGGTCAATGGCTGGCGATGGCGCGGGGCCGGGCTGGCAACGCCATCCTCATAGGGGCAAAGCCGCCGCCTGTTAAGCCCGGATCTCGCGCGGGCCCGCCACCCCTGTCACCCGATCGTCACCGCATCGTCGGATGGGTGTCACGCCCCACCGCTAGACGGCCCCCATGACATCGAGAGGCCCCATGCTGGACATTCGCGACGCCACCCGCATCTTCGGCCGCAAGGCTGCGGTCGACCACGTTTCCTTCCGCATCGACGGCCCGGCCTTCGTCGGCATCATCGGCCGGTCCGGCGCGGGAAAATCGACGCTGCTGCGCATGATGAACGGGCTGACCCCCGCCACCAGCGGCCGGATCCTGGTCGAAGGGCGCGACGTTGCCGCCCTGACCGGCGCCGCCGCCCGCCAGTGGCAAAGCCAATGCGCGATGATCTTTCAGCAGTTCAACCTGGTGCCGCGCATGGACGTGGTGTCGAACGTGCTGCACGGCATCCTGAACCGGCGCGGCACGCTTCAAACGGTGCTGAACCTGTGGCCGCGCGGCGACATCCTTCGCGCGCTGGAGATCCTGGACCGCCTCGGCATCGCCGAACAGGCGCCCAAGCGCGCCGAGGCCCTGTCCGGCGGCCAGCAGCAGCGCGTGGCCATCGCCCGCGCGCTGATGCAGGACCCCCGCATCATCCTGGCCGACGAACCCATCGCCAGCCTGGACCCGATGAACGCGCAGATCGTGATGGACACCCTGCGCCGCATCAACGTCGAGGATGGCCGCATGGTCATCGCCAACCTGCACACGCTGGACACCGCGCGGCGCTATTGCGACCGGGTGATCGGCATGCGCGACGGGCGCGTGGTGTTCGACGGGCTGCCGTCGCAGCTGACCACGGGCGTGGCCCGCGACATCTATGGCGCCGATGCGGATTTCAACGAAAGCGCGACCTCGACCGCCATGCCCACCGATACCAGCGCGGATGTCGAATACGCCGCCCGCATGCTGGCCTGATCCCGAACCGGAGAGCACCATGACCCGACTGCTGAGCCTGCTGGCCGCCACCGCCGCCCTGACCACCCCCCTGCACGCGCAGGAGATCACCGAATTCCGCATCGGCCTTTTGGGCGGAGAGAACGCCCAGGACCGCATGGCGTCGAACGAATGCCTGCGCGACTATGCCGAACAGGCCCTGGGCGTCCCCGTCCGCCTGTTCACCCCCGCCGATTACAACGGCGTCATCCAGGGGCTGCTGGGCGGGTCGCTGGACATGGCGTGGCTGGGCGCGTCGGCCTATGCCGCCGTGTACGTCGCCGACCCGGAGGCGGTCGAGCCGGTGCTGGTCAAGACCAACCTGGACGGCAGCTATACCTATCACTCGATCGGCTTCGCGCGCGCCGACAGCGGCATCACCTCGCTGGACGACATGGAGGGCAAGAGCTTTGCCTTTGCCGACCCGAACTCGACCTCGGGGTTCCTGATCCCGAACGTGGAACTGCCCGAGGCGGGCTATTCGATGACCGAAGGCGAGTATTTCAGCCGCATCGCGTTTTCGGGCGGGCACGAACAGTCGATCATCGGCGTCGTCAACGGCGATTTCGATGCGGGCGTGACCTGGGCCGACGGCCAGGGCGCGTGGGAGGACGGCTACAACTCCGGCGCGCTGCGCAAGGCGGCCGATGCGGGCATCGTCGACATGAACGACATCGTCGAGATCTGGAAATCCTCGCCCATTCCGGAAGGCCCGGTGGTCGTCCGCAAGGATCTGCCCCAGGACGTGCGCCAGACGATGATCGACCTGGTCGCAGGCCTGCACGCATCGGACCCCGAATGCGCCTATGGCGTCGCCGCCGGAGAGACCGCGGGCTTCAGCCCCGTCACCCACGCGGAATACGAGACGATCATCGCCATCCGCCGCGCCGAGATGAACTGATCGCCACCCCGTCCGTGCCGGGCCCCGCACAGGGCCCGGCCTTCGCATATCCAGGAGGCAGCATGGCACTGGCCGAAATCCAGCACGACTATCTGGCGCTGACGCGGCGGCGACGCCTCTATGGCGGGCTGCTGGTCGTCATCTTCGTGGCGATGATGGTGTCGGGGTTCCGCGTGGCCGACGCCCGCAACGCCGGCGGGTTCTGGCAGGGACTGCACCAGGTGGGCGATTTCCCCGCAGCCCTCGTGTCCGAGGCGGTGCAGAAATCGGCCAACCTGCCCGGCCACATGATCCGCGCCCTGCCCGCCCTGGTCGAAACGCTGAACATCGCGCTGGTCGCCACGCTTCTGGGTTGCATCGCGGGCACCGCCCTGTCGCTGGCGGCCACGCGTGGCCTGGCCCGGTGGCCGCGCCTGGTGCCGGTGGCGCGGCGGGTGTCGGACGTCTGCCGCGCCATCCCGGAAATCGTCATCGCGCTGGTGCTGATCTTCATCCTGGGCGGCGGCCCGGTCCCCGCCGTCATCGCCATCGCGATCCACACCGCGGGCGCGATGGGCAAGCTGTTCTCCGAAGTGAACGAGAACGTCGACCTGAAACCGGTCGAGGGTCTGGCATCCGTCGGCGCCACCTGGTCGCAGCGCATCTGGCTGGGCGTGTTCCCGCAGGTCGCGCCGAACTATCTGTCCTATGGCCTGCTGCGGCTGGAGGTGAACATCCGCGCATCGGCCATCCTGGGCTTCGTCGGCGCGGGCGGCATCGGATACGAGCTGCGCAACGCGATGACCTTCGGTCAGGGCAAGTTCGATCAGGCGGCGGCGATCTTCCTGCTGCTGTTCGCCACCATCGTGGTGGTGGACCAGATCTCGGGCCTGGCCCGCAACCGTCTCACGCATGGGGCCACGGTATGACCACGATGACCCTGCAGGACCGCACCATCCGTATCATGGACCGCAGGCGGCGCATGGCGCTGGCGGTGCCGGCGCTGATCCTGGCCTATCTGGTCTATGCCGCGATCAGCTTCGATCTGGCGGGGCTGGCGCAGCGGGCGCGGCTGGACAACGCGGCCGTGCTGATGGCCGACACGGTCAGCCACAAGATCCACGTGACCCGCGACAACCGCCGCGACGCCCTGTCCGTCAGCGTCGAGGGCAGCGCCCGCGCCACCTTTGCCCCCGACCGTCTGCCGGACTGGGTCGCGGCAGAGGGGTCGCGGACGGTGATCGACCTGGGCGCGGGCCATGTCGTCACCTATGACGGGCCGCGCACCACCTATGACATTCCCGATTACGGCCCCGTCACGCTGACCGTGGGCGACGGCGTGACGCTGGACACGCCCGACGGGCAGGTGCCCGCGTTCATCAACGCCAGCCCCGCCCGCGTAACCATCACCACCGATCAGGGCCGCGTCACCGCCACCCGCGCCCGCACGGAAACCCTGCGCTATTTCTGGGGGTGGGAGATGTTCTTCTTCGACCTGTCCAGCCCGCTGGCAGGCCTGTCCGCGGGACAGGTCGCGGCCGCGGTCCTGTGGGGCGACCGGATCGATCCGGCACGGCCCAATCTGTCGCTGGCCCTGTCGGAGTTCTGGACGAACGACATCTGGCAGCACGGAGCCGTGGCCTGGGCCCTGTTCGAGACGATCCTGATGGCGTTTCTGGGCACCTTCGGCGCGGCCTTCGTGGCGCTGCCGCTGGCCTTCCTGGCGGCGCAGAACTTTGCCCCGTCACGCATGCTGCGCTTTGCGGTGCGGCGCGTGTTCGATTTCGTGCGCGGCGTGGATGCGCTGATCTTCACGATCATCCTGTCGCGGGCCTTCGGTCCGGGTCCGCTGACCGGGGCGCTGGCGATCCTGCTGACCGATACCGGCAGCTTCGGCAAGCTGTTCTCCGAGGCGCTGGAGAACGTGGACGCCAAGCCGATCGAGGGCATCCGCTCGACCGGCGCGGGCGCACTGCAGCGCTACCGCTTCGGCGTCATCCCCCAGGTGATGCCGGTCCTGCTGTCGCAGATGCTGTACTTTCTGGAAAGCAACACCCGCAGCGCGACGATCATCGGCGCGATCACCGGGGGCGGCATCGGACTGATGCTGACGCAGGCGATCCAGACCACGCAGGATTGGGAAAAGGTCGCCTATTACATCCTGTTGATCGTGGTGCTGGTCATCGCGATGGACGGCCTGTCGGGCTGGCTGCGCCGCCGCCTGATCCGCGGGTCCTAATCCGCCAGCACCAGCGACACCCGGTCGCCCGCGAACCACGTCCGGCCGTATTCCACGGGCCGGCCCCGGTCATCCAGGTTCACCGCCACCGAGCGGAGCACCGGCGCGCCTTGCGGGATCTGCAGGGCCACCGCCTGCGTGGCATTGGCCAGCTTGGCCGTGATGCGGGTGCTGGCCCGCGTATAGTCGGCCACCCCGCAGGCGGCCAGCGCCGCGGTGATCGACTGATGGTCGCGGGCCTGGTCGCAGAACCCCGCCAGCCATCCCGGCAGCACCGACCGGAACAGCGCCAGCGGCTGGCCGTCGGCCAGCGACAGCCCCTCGACCACGTGGACCGGATCGCCGGGGGACAGGTCCAGCATCTGCGCCTCGACCGCGTCGCAGGGGCGGGTTTCCAGCCGGGTGAAGCGGTGCGACCCCGTGCGCCCCGCCGCCGCCAGGTTCTGCGAAAACCGCACCCGGCGGCCCAGGGCATAGTCGGTCGGACGCGCGGTCACGAAGACCCCGGCCCCGCGCCGCGCATGGACCAGCCCCGCGTCGGCCAGCTGCGCCAGCGCGTGGCGCACCGTGTGGCGGTTGACCCCGAAACGGGTGGCCAGCGCCGCCTCGGACGGCAGGCGGTCGCCGGGGGGATAGTGGCCCGAGGTGATCTCGGCCCGCAGGGTGTCGGCGATGGCCTGCCACAGGGGGGTCTTGTCCGTCATCAAAAATTCACACGGTTCCGGTTGAGAACATGGCGCGGGCGCGCTATCACTTGTCTAGTTGTATAGATAACGGGACACCCCGGCAAGATGTCAGCTTCCCCCCTTCCCCATCGCCACGACTGGCTGTCGATCCTGGCCCGCAGCGCGCCCGACCGGCTGGCGCAGCTGCTGCCCGACCTGCCCGATCACGCCCTGCTGCGCGCGCCCGAAACCGGCACCGTGATGGTCCAGGGCCGCGTCGGCGCCACCGGCGCGCCCTTCAACGTCGGAGAGATGACCGTGACCCGCTGCGCCCTGCGCCTGCCCTGCGGCACGCAGGGCCACGGCCATGTGCAAGGGCGGTCGCACGCCCATGCGCGGCGGGCCGCGGCGATGGACGCGCTGATGCAGACCGACCCCGCCACCCACGCCCCCCTGATCGCCGCGCTGCGCGACGATGCGCAGGCCGCCCGCGACACCCGCGCCGCCAAGGCCGCCGCCACCCGGGTCGAGTTCTTCACCCTGCAACGCGGAGAGGACGCATGACCGGCCACGGATTCACCGATCCCTCCCGCCAATCGGCCCAGGGGTTCCGCGTGCTGATGGACGCCATGGCCCGGCCCGGCACGATCCACCGCCTGGATCAGGCCCATGCCCCCGGGGTCGGCCCCGCCGCCGCGACGGTGCTGCTGTTGCTGGCCGATCCGACGACACCGATGCATCTGGCGGGCGCGCTGCCCGGCCTGGCCCCGTGGCTGCGGTTTCACGCGGGCTGCCCGATGGCGGATGCACCGTCGGCCGCGTTGGCGGTGGGGCGCTGGCCCGACCTGCTGCCGCTGGACCGCTTTGCGGTGGGCCTGCCCGATTATCCCGACCGTTCGGCCACGCTGATCGTCGAGCTGGACCGGCTGGACGCGGACGGTCCCGTCCTGCGCGGGCCGGGCATCCGCGACCGCGCAACGCTGTCCCTGCCCGCGACCGCGCCGTTCCGCGCCAACCGCGCCCTGTTCCCGATGGGGCTCGACTTCATCCTGACCTGCGGCGACCGGCTGGCCTGCCTGCCGCGCAGCACCCGCGTGGAGGCCGCCTGATGTATGTCGCCGTCAAGGGTGGCGAACGCGCCATCGAGAACGCCCATGCCTGGCTGGCCGAGGAGCGCCGCGGCGACCCCGACCTGCCGCTGATGTCGGTCGACCAGATCAAGGCGCAGATGGCCCTGGCCGTGAACCGCGTCATGGCCGAGGGCTCGCTCTATGACCCCGACCTGGCCGCGCTGGCGATCCGCCAGGCACGGGGCGACCTGATCGAGGCGGTGTTCCTGATCCGCGCCTATCGCACCACGCTGCCGCGGTTCGGTGCGTCCGTGCCGGTGGACACGGGCGCGATGGCGGTGGACCGGCGCGTCTCGGCCACGTTCAAGGATGTGCCGGGCGGTCAGGTGCTGGGGCCGACCTTCGATTACACGCACCGCCTGCTGGACTTTGCCGATCAGGCGGCGGTGGACCCCGCGCCGCTGGCCGCGCCCGACGCCGGCGCCATGCCCCACGTCATGGCGATCCTGGACCGCGACGGGCTGATCGAACCCAGCCCCCGCGACGACACCCCCGCCCCCGACCTGACCCGCGAGCCGCTGGAACTGCCCGCGAACCGCCCGCTGCGCCTGCAGGCGCTGGCCCGCGCGGACGAGGGGTTCGTGCTGGGCCTGGCCTATTCCACCCAGCGTGGCTACGGGCGCACCCATGCCTTTGTCGGCGAATTGCGCATCGGCCGCGTGCCCGTGCAGATGCACATCCCCGAGCTGGACCTGACCATCGACATCGGAGAGATCGCGCTGACCGAATGCGAGACCGTGAACCAGTTCAAGGGCTCGCGCACCGAACCCGCGCAATTCACGCGTGGATACGGCCTGGTCATGGGACAGTCGGAACGCAAGGCCATCGCCGTCAGCCTGGTCGACCGCGCCCTGCGCTGGCAGGAGCTGGGCGAGGATTTCACCGGCGCCCCCGCGCAGGACCAGGAATTCGTGCTGTCGCATTGCGACAACATCCAGGCGACGGGGTTCCTGGAGCACATCAAGCTGCCCCATTACGTCGATTTCCAGGCCGAACTGGAGCTGGTGCGCCGGCTGCGGGACGACAACGCAAAGGATGCGCAATGATCAAGGCAATCGTCTTCGACATCGGCAACGTGCTGGTCCGGTGGGACCCGGTGGCCGCCTTCCTGCCCCTGCTGGGCGACCGCGCGTCGGTCCTGGCGTTCCTGGATCGCGTGGATTTCGCCACGCTGAACCAGCGCGCGGACGGGGGCGCGTGCTTCGACGATCTGGCCGAGGCGATCGCCGATCCCCGCGACCGTGCGGCCTTTCTGGCTTATCGGGCCGGACACGCGGCCTCGATCCGCGAGCCGATCGAGGGGACATGGGCGCTTCTGGACCGCCTGCGGGCGCGGGGCCACGCGGTCCACGCGATCACCAACTGGTCCGCGCAAACCTGGCCTATCGGCCTTGCCACCCACCCGCGGCTGGCCACAGCCTTTGGCGTCACCATCGTGTCGGGGATCGAGGGCGTGTTGAAGCCCGACCCGCGGATCTTCGCCACGCTGTGCGACCGGGCGGGCGTGGCGCCCGACCAGTGCCTGTTCATCGACGACAGCCCCCGCAACGTCGCCGGCGCGCGCGACGCAGGCATGGCCGCGCATCATTTCACCGATCCCGCCGTGCTGGAGGACGACCTGATCCGACGGGGGCTGCTATGAGCGGTTACAACTTCGCCTATCTGGACGAACAGACCAAGCGGATGATCCGCCGCGCCATCCTCAAGGCACTGGCGATCCCCGGATACCAAGTGCCCTTCGCCAGCCGCGAGATGCCCATGCCCTATGGCTGGGGCACCGGAGGGGTGCAGCTGACCGCCGCCTGCCTGACCCCCGACGACCGCCTGAAGGTCATCGACCAAGGCGCCGACGACACCACCAACGCGGTCAGCATCCGCACGTTCTTTCAGCGCACGGCGGGGGTCGCCATCACCACCGCCACCGCCGACGCGACGCTGATCCAGACCCGCCACCGCATCCCCGAGACGCCCCTGACCCAGGGCCAGATCCTGGTCTATCAGGTGCCCATCCCCGAACCGCTGCGCTTTCTGGAACCGCGCGAGACCGAGACCCGCAAGATGCACGAGCTGGAGGAATACGGCCTGATGCACGTCAAGCTGTACGAGGACATCGCCCGGCACGGCCGCATCGCGACCTCCTATGCCTATCCGGTCAAGGTCGAGGGGCGGTATGTCATGGACCCGTCGCCCATTCCGAAATTCGACAACCCGAAACTGTCGGACAGTCCGGCGATCCAGCTGTTCGGGGCGGGGCGCGAACAGCGCATCTATGCCCTGCCCCCGCATACCCATGTCGTCAGCCTGGATTTCGACGACCACCCGTTCAGCCCCTCGAAGGCCGATCACGCCTGCGACCTGTGCGGCGCTGACGCCAGCTATCTGGACGAGGTGGTGACCGATGACGCGGGCGGGAGGATGTTCGTCTGTTCCGACACCGATTTCTGCACCGCGCGGGTCGCCGCCGGGCACAGGGGCCGCCTGGCCGCGAAGGCCGCATGAGCGCCCCCATCCTGTCCGTCCGGGACCTGGAACGCCGCTATGGCGCGCGGATCGGCTGCACCGGCGTCGGCTTTGATCTGTGGCCCGGAGAGGTCCTGGGCATCGTCGGGGAAAGTGGGTCGGGCAAATCGACGCTGCTGTCCTGCCTTGCCGGGCATCAGCGCCCCGATGCGGGCACCGTCACCTATGACGGGCGCGACGTGCTGGCGATGGCCGAAACCGAACGCCGCCGGCTGGCGCGCACCGAATGGGCCTATGTCCACCAGCATGCCCGCGACGGGCTGCGCATGGGCGTCAGCGCCGGGGCCAATGTGGGCGAACGGCTGATGGCCGTGGGCCAGCGCCATTACGGCGACATCCGCGCCGCCGCCATCGACTGGCTGGACCGGGTCGAGATCGCCCAGGACCGCGTCGACGACCGCCCGCAGGCCTTTTCCGGTGGCATGCAGCAGCGGCTGCAGATCGCGCGCAACCTGGTGACCGGGCCGCGGCTGGTGTTCATGGACGAACCCACGGGCGGGCTGGATGTCAGCGTGCAGGCACGGCTTCTGGACCTGCTGCGCGGGCTGGTGCGCGACATGGGCTTGTCGGTCGTCATCGTCACGCATGACCTGGCGGTGGTGCGCCTGCTGGCCGACCGGCTGATGGTGATGAAATCGGGCCGCGTGGTCGAACAGGGACTGACCGACCAGGTGCTGGACGATCCGCAGCACGGCTATACCCAGCTTCTTGTCTCCTCCGTCCTGCAGGTGTGACGATGATCCAGGTCGAAAACCTTTCCAAGTCCTTCACCCTGCACAATCAGGGCGGCACCGTCATCCCGGTCATGGCCGGGGCCGCGCTGCACGTCGATCCCGGCGAATGCGTGGGGCTGGTAGGCCAGTCCGGGGCGGGCAAATCCACGCTGATGCGGATGATCCAGGGCAACTATCTGCCGGGCGGCGGCAGCATCCGCATCGCCGGCACGGAACTGGTGGGCGCCGCGCCCCGCACGGTCACCGCGCTGCGGCGGGGCACCTTGGGCCATGTCAGCCAGTTCCTGCGCGTGCTGCCGCGGGTGCCTGCGGTGGACGTGGTGGCCGAACCGCTGCGCGCGCTTGGGGTGCCCGCCGCGACGGCGCGCGCGCAGCCGAGGGCCTGCTATGGCGGCTGAACATCCCGCGCCGGCTGTGGGGCCTGTCGCCCACCACGTTTTCCGGCGGCGAACAGCAGCGCATCAACATCGCCCGTGGCTTCGTCCATCCCTATCCCGTGCTGCTGCTGGACGAACCCACGGCCAGCCTGGACGCCGCGAACCGACAGGTCGTCCTGTCCCTGATCGCCGAGGCCAAGGCCCGCGGCGCCGCGATCCTGGGCATCTTTCACGACGCCGAGGCGCGCGACGCGGTCTGCGACCGGTTGGTGGACGTGACCGGGTTCACGCCGGGACGCGCGGCATGATCGCGGCGGTCGTCGGACCATCCGGCGCGGGCAAGGACACGCTGATCGCCGCGGCCTGCGCCGCGCGGCCCGATCTGCGCCTGGCGCGGCGGGTGATCACCCGCCCCTCCGACGCCGGAGGAGAGGATTTCGACGGCGTCACCCCGGCACGCTTCGCGGCCCTGCGCGACGGCGGGCATTTCGCGCTGGACTGGCGGGCGCATGGCCTGTGCTACGGTATCCCGCACGATCAGCTGACGGGGCCGTCGGTGATCTTCAACGGCAGCCGCGCGGCCCTGCCGCAGGCGCTGGCCCGGCTGCCGGACCTGCGGGTGATCCTGATCACCGCCCCGGCGGAGGTGCTGGCGCGCCGCCTGGCCGACCGCGGCCGCGAGGGGTCGGCCGACATCGCCGCACGCCTGCGCCGCGCCGCCTTCGCCATGCCGCCGGGCATCGCCCACCTGACCGTGTGCAACGATGCCTGCCTTGCGCAGGGGACCGCGCGCCTTCTGGCCGCGCTTCAGCCCGACAGGGGCGCGCGATGACGCAGGTGGAACCGGCCCTGCGCATCCTGGGCCACCAGGCACAGGTCGGCGATCACGAAAGGCCGCGGCAGAACAGGGCCCAGCCAGGCCTGCGCCGCGGCCTGCACCCCGGGCCGTTCCGCGGCGGACAGCCGGTCGGTCAGGGTCAGGTGAAACCGAAACTCCTCCATCACGAAGGGATAGCCCCACCGGTCCAGCAGGGCGCGCTGGCGCGGGGTCAGGCTGTCGGGGCGCCGCCGCGCGACCTCTTCGGCCGTCAGCGGCGCGCGCAGCGGATCGGTGGCGCGCACCACCGCATCGGCCAGCGCGATCAGGTCGGACTGGCCCCCGGTGGGCATCAGCGCAAGGAACCCGCCCAGATCGCGCAGCGCCAGCGTCCTGCAGGTCACCGCCGGACGGTTGCTGGCCAGCGCGTCGACGGCCGCGATCAGGTCCGCTTCGGGGACGACGGGGCGGAAGGGCGCGCGGATGGTGCCGTGGAACCCGTATCGGCGCGGCTGGCCCACCGGGCGCGCCGGCAGGGACGGATCATCGACCGCATGGCCGCCCGCCAGGTCCCAGCCCAGCCACGAGGCCGCACGGTCCGCGAAGATGCCGGGTTGCGGCGCGTAGTAGACGGCATATCGTGTGAAATCCTGCATGCGCGGCACCCTAAGCCCGTTGTGTCACACGGCTGTGACAGCCGTCTGCCAGATGACGCCCTTCGACATGATCCTTCAAGACGGAACCCGACCGCATGACCGACATCATCCTTGCCAACGCCCGCCTTGTCCTGCCGACCGAGGTGATCCACGGCCACCTGGTCCTGCGCGACGGGCTGATCGCCGAGATCGGCCAGGGCCGCGCCCTGCCCGCGGGCGCGCTGGATTGTCAGGGCGACCTGCTGATGCCGGGCCTGATCGAATTGCACACCGACAACCTGGAACGCCATATCGAGCCGCGCCCCGGCGTCGACTGGCCCCATGCCCATGCGATCATCGCCCATGACGCCGAACTGGCCAGCGTGGGCATCACCACCGTCTTTGACGCGCTGCGCGTGGGGTCGGTCGTGACGTCGAACAATGCGGGCTACGGCGAATATGCCCGCGCCCTGGCCGACGAGATCCTGGGCCTGCGCGCCCAGGGGGCGCTGCGGATCAGCCATTTCCTGCACCTGCGCGCCGAGATCTGTTCCCAGACCCTGCCCGAGGAGATGGCCAAGTTCGGCCCCCGGGACCGCATCGGCATCGTCAGCCTGATGGACCACACACCCGGCGAACGCCAGTTCCGCGACATCGGCAAGCTGCGCGACTATGTCTGCGGCAAGAAGGGCCTGTCGGATGCCCAGTTCCTGGACCATGTCGCCGACCAGCAGGCCCTGCGCGCCCGCGTGGGCGAGCTGCACGAGGCGACCGCCGTGGCCGAGGCGCGCCGCTATGGCGCGGTGCTGGCCAGCCACGACGACACCACCGCCCCTCAGGTCGCGGTCAGCGCGGCGCATGGCTGTCATTTCGCGGAATTCCCCACCACGGCGGATGCCGCACAGGCCTGCCGCGACCACGACATCCGCGTGATGATGGGCGCGCCCAACCTGATCCGCGGCGGATCGCACAGCGGCAATGTCGCGGCCAGCGACCTGGCGCGGGCCGACCTGCTGGACATCCTGTCGTCGGATTACGTGCCGTCGTCGCTGCTGTCGGGGGCGATGATGCTGGGCGATCTGTGGGGCGATCTGGCGCGCGGCATCGCGACCGTGACGCAGGCGCCTGCCCAGGCCGTGGGGCTGCACGATCGCGGCAGGCTGGCACCGGGCGCGCGGGCCGACGTCATCCGCGTGGCACAGATCGGCGGCGCCGCGGCCGTGCGGGGCCTGTGGACACGGACCGCCGCCTGAGCCGCGCGCCCCGCCGGGGGCGCGCGGCCGCGATCAGCCCGACACGCCGCGCAGCCGGATGATGCCGTCGGCATAGGGTTCGAACCCCTCGATCCCCTGGCGCATCGTGTAGAAGTACTTGATATGGTAAAGATAGATCAGCGGCAGATCCTGTTTCAGGATGTCGCGCGTCTGGTCGTACAGCGCCTTGCGGGCCGCGGTGTCGGGTTCAGACCGGGCCTGTGCCAGCAGGGCATCGATCTCCGCATTGCGGTAGTGCTGGTCGTTGTTGGCCCCGTCTGACCCGACAAAGGGGTGGATGTTGGCATCCGGGTCGATCCGGCCTGACCAGCCCTGCAGCGACATGTCGAAATTGCCGGCGACGTTCTCGGACAGCAGCGTCGCGAACTCCGTCGCGCGCAGAGAGATGTCGAACCCCGTCTCGGCCGCCATGGCTTGGACCACCTGGCCGACCTGCTGGGCGATGGGGTTGTTTCCGATCTGCATCTCGACGCGGATGGGGGTCTGGACACCCGCCTCGGCCAGCAGGGCGCGGGCAGCATCGGGGTCGCGCGCGGGGATCGGATCGCGGTCGTCGTAATAGGGGTGCCTGGCGCGGCCCATTGATTGCCGACCACGTATTCCCCCTCGAACACGACCTGGTTCAGCGCCTGGCGGTCGATGGACAGCGACAGCGCCTGGCGGACGCGGGCATCGGCGCCCAGCGGCGCCTCCGCGCGGGGTCCGTTGCCGACGTTGATGGTGATGCCCTGATAGCCGATGTTCGGCACCTCGAACAGCTGCAGGCGCTCGTCGGGCCGCACGCCCGGCACGTCGGCGGGGGCGGTGCGTTCGATGATGTCCAGATCGCCAGACCGCACGTTGGCCAGCCGCACCGTCGTGTCCGGGATCGGCAGATAGATCACCCGGTCGTAATGGAACTGGTCCGCGTCCCAGTGATCGGCAAAGCGTTCCAGCACGATCCGGTCGCCCTCGACCCGGTCGACAAAGGCATAGGGGCCCGAACAGACCGGGGCCCGGCCAAAGGCGGCGCCGGCCGCATCGGCGGCATCGGGCGAATACATTCGCCCCGCGTGATGGGCCAGCTGCGCCAGCAGCGTCACGTCGGGTGCAGTCAGCGTGATGGTCAGTTCATGATCGCCCGTCGCCTCGACCCGGTCGATCGATCCTAGCTCCGCCTTGCGGCGGCTTTCCTGCATCGTCATGTTCCGCTCCAGCACGCGGCGGGCGGATTGCGCGTCAAAAGGCGTGCCGTCGTGATGCGTCACCCCCTCGCGCAGCGTCAGGGTCAGGGTCCTGCCGTCATCGGACCAGGCCCAGTCGGTGGCCAGTTCGGGGATGATCTCCATGTCGGCATTGGTGTTCAGCAACCGGTCGCACAGCGATTCATAGACCAGCGAGGACACGAAGGTCCGCGACTGTGCGGGATCCAGCGAATCCGGGTCCTCGTTCAGGCCGATGCGCAGGTCGGCGGCGGCGGCCATGCCGCCGATAGCGGCGGTGCCCAGGGCCGTGGCCAGAAAGGTGGTCAGCTTCATCAATGTCTCTCGATCGGTTCCGGCGCTTGGAGACGCCCAGTGCGGCCAGCCCGAAATGGGACCGGATCATTAGTGCATACTAAGGTTCACAATCTGCGGCTGGCAACCGTGATGCGTCTGCGCCTCGAAATTGCACATCCTGCAAATTTCTTTCGGTCAGAGCATTGATGCAGGCCAACGATATCCTTAGCTAGCTAACGAACCAGCCGAAAGGACGCGTCATGCCCCGCGAAAGCCCGATCCTTGACACCCTGCTGCGGGTCATGCGGACCCTGCGGCGCAGCTATGACCGCAGGGCGCGGGACGTGGGCCTGACCCTGTCGCGGGCGCGCGCGCTGACGACGCTAGCGCATCATGACGGCATCACCCAGACCGAACTGGCCGCCGAACTGGCGATCGAGGCGCCGACCCTGAAACGCCAGATCGACGCCCTGGTCGCCGGCGGTTTCGTCGAACGGCGTCCTCTGGACGGCGACGGCCGCAAGAACGGGCTGGCCGTGACCGAACGCGGTCGCGACAGCGCCATCGTCGAATTCACGCACCGCCTGCGCGGCGAAGTGCTAGAGGGAATCGATCCGCAGGACCTCGACCGCGCGGCCCAGGTGCTGGACCGGATCGCCCGCAACATCGAACGGATGGACCGGACATGAGCGCCCCTGCCGCACCCCCGCCGCCGCATCCGCCGCTGCCCGGATTGCAGGCCGTGGCCTATATGCTGGCCGCCACCGTGATCGGCCTGTCGCAGGGCCTGCAGCAGGGCTTCGTGTCCACCAGCCTACCCCAGCTTGCGGGCGATCTGGGCATCACCACGACCAGCGCGGCCTGGCTGCTGGCGGTCTACATGATCCCGCGCGCGGCGCTGCCGGTGCTGCTGATCAAGATCCGCACCCAGTACGGGCTGCGGCGGTTCGCGGAACTGGGGATCATCCTCTATGCGCTGGTGGCGCTGGCGTCGCTGTGGGCGGTCGATTTCCGCTCGGCGCTGGTGCTGCAGTTCCTGGCGGGTGCCGCCGCGGCGCCCCTGTCGACGCTGGCCTTCCTCTACATGCTGGAACCCCTGTCCCCGCAGGCCAAGATGACCTTGGGCCTGCCTCTGGCGATGACGGTGCTGATGACCGGACCGACGCTGGCCCGGGTCGTGGGGCCGTACCTGATCGGCGACGGGGGCATGACGGCGGTCCACGTGACGGGCCTGGGCATGGCGCTGGTGTCGCTGATGCTGGTCTTTTGCCTGCCCCTGCGCCCCATCCCTCGCCAGAAGGTGATCGAGCCGCTGGACTTTGCCAGCTTCGTGCTGATCGGCGCAGGTTTCGGCGGGCTGATCGTGGCCTTTGTCATGGGGCCCATCTACAACTGGACGGATGTCGCGTGGATCGGCTGGCTGCTGGCCGGCGCGGCGCTGTCGCTGACCCTGGCGGTGGTCGTGGAGCTGAACCGCACCGCCCCCCTGCTGGACATCCGCTGGCTGGCCAGCCCGGCCATCCTGCACCTGACCGGCACGCTGTTCCTGTTCCGGCTGATCCTGTCGGAACAGTCGGCGGGCGCGCCGCGCATGTTCCAGGTGCTGGGTGTCGCGCCCCAGCAGATGACCGTCCTGTTCGCCGTGATCGCCCTGGCCAGCCTGATGGGCGCGCTGGCCTGCATCGCCTGGATGCGGCCCACCCGCGTGCCCCAGTTCCACCTGGCCGCCCTGCTGCTGATCGCCGCTGGCGCCTGGCTGGACAGCGGCGCCGGCGTGCTGACCCGGCCCGCGCAGATGGTGGTCAGCCAGGCGCTGATCGGCTTTGCCGCGATGCTGTTCATGCCGCCCGCGATGATGGCGGGCCTGCTGTCGGCCCTGGCCAAGGGGCCGCAATACATCCTCTCCTTCGTCATCGTCTTCATCTCGACCCAAAGCCTGGGCGGCGTGCTGGGGTCGGGCCTGTTCAACACCTTCACCACCCGGCGCGAGGCGCTGCACCTGCAGGACCTGTCCGTCCAGCTGACCGCCACCGATCCGGCCACAGTCGCGACCCTGGCGGGCCGGGCCGCAATGCTGGCCGCCCAGATCCCCGATGCCGCCGCGCGCCGCGCGCAGGCGGCGACCGATCTGGGCCAGCAGGTCGCGGCCCAGGCCTGGGTCAGCGCCTATGCCGATGCCTATGCGCTGACCGCGCTGGCCGCCCTGCTGGCGGCGGCCGTGCTGCTGCTTCACCTTTTGCGCGACGTGATGGCCCGCCGGGCCGCCGTCCAGAACACCGGAACCACGCCATGAAGAAAGAGAACCTTGTCCCGACCGCCATTGCCCTGATCCTGGGCCTGGCGGGCACGCTGCTGCTGCTGTTCGCATGGGGCCTGCCGCCCTTCTCGACCGCGGCCCCCCAGACCGAGAACGCCTATCTGCGCGCCGAGGTCACGATGATCGCCCCGCAGCTGTCGGGCTATGTCACCGCGGTCGAGGTCGAGGACTATCAGACCGTCGCGAAGGGCGACGTGATCGCCCGCATCGACGACCGCATCCCCCGCCAGAAGCTGGCCCAGGCCGAAGCCCTGCTGCAGGGCGCCCAGGCCGCGTTGAAGGTCGCCGAACAGGACGTCGTGTCGGCCGAGGCCGTGGCCCGCGCCGAACAGGCGGGCGTCGAGGCCGCCGACGGCGCGCTGGAGAATGCCCGGTCGCAGGCCGACCGCGCGGGGCAGCTGCTGGATCGGGGCGTGACGTCGCAGTCGTCGTCCGACCAGGTCCGCCTGGCCCTTCAGCAGGCCCAGGCCGCGCGAATCCAGGCCGGCGCCCGCCTGGACGTCCAGACCGAGGCGATCCGTTCGGCCAATGTCGCGCTGGACGCCCGCCGCGCCGACATCGCCAGCGCCGAGGCCGCCGTCCAGCTGGCCCGGATCGAGGTCGACAACACCGTCATCCATGCCCCCGCCGACGGCAGCCTGGGCCAGATCGCCGTCCATGTCGGCCAGTACGTGACCCCCGGCACCGCACTGGTCCCTCATGTCGGCACCGACCTGTGGGTCATCGCCAACTTCCGCGAAACCGCGATGCGGGGCTTGGCGCCGGGCTCCCCGGTCAGCTTTACCGTGGACGCGCTGCAGGACCGCCGGTTCACCGGTCAGGTCGAATCGCTGTCGCCCGCGACCGCATCGGAATTCAGCCTGATGGCGGGCACCGCAAGCGCCGGCAACTTCACCAAGATCGCCCAGCGCCTGCCGGTGCGCATCACCATCGATCCCGACCAGGACCGCGCCGCCCTGCGCCCCGGCATGTCTGTCGTGGTTCGCGCCGGGTCCTGACCCGCCGACGGCCCGGCACAGACCGGGCCACACAGGGGGGCAGCCGGCCCGGGGGCGCGGCAAGGACGCAGTCGGCGCGCAAGCGCAGCCGGGCCGGGCCGCAACCGGAGTGCCTCCGGGCCGGGATGATGCAGCGGCGCGGACCCGACCACTCACGGCGCCGGGCCGGTTTTTCCGCCACCACGGGTTGAAGCCCGCCACGGGCGGCACTATGGCCCATGCCGAAACGTCAGGGCGCAGGAAAGCTGTGCCAGAGGAGGCATCGGTGAAATCATTGGCATCACTTTCGCGGTTCGTCGGCAATACCTTTGCGGCCTGGGTCGTCCTGTTCGCGGTCCTGGGCTTTCTGCTGCCCGACCTGTTCCGTCAGCTGACACCCTGGATCGTCACCCTGCTGGGGATCATCATGTTCGGGATGGGGCTGACCATCTCGGGGCGCGACTTTGCCGAGGTGCTGCGCCGCCCGGTCAATGTCGGCGTAGGCGTCGCGTCGCAGTTCCTGATCATGCCGCTGCTGGCGGTGGCGCTGACCATGATCATCCCGATGTCCCCCGAGGTCGCGGCGGGCGTGATCCTGGTCGGCTGCTGCCCCGGCGGCACGTCGTCGAACGTGATGACCTATCTGGCCAAGGGCGACGTGGCGCTGTCGGTCGCCTGCACCAGCGTGACCACGCTGATGGCACCGATCGTGACACCCTTCCTGATGCTGATGCTGGCCAGCGAATACCTGCCCGTGGATGCCTGGGCGATGTTCCAGTCCATCGTCAAGGTCGTGCTGCTCCCGCTGGCCCTGGGCTTTGCGGCGCAAAAGCTGTTGCCGGCCTTCGTGCGCGCGGCTGTGCCTGCCCTGCCCTTGGTCAGCGTAACGGGCATCGTGCTGATCGTGGCCGCCGTCGTCGGCGCATCCAAGGGCGCGATCATCCAGTCGGGGCTGATAATCTTTGCCGTGGTCGTGCTGCACAACATGCTGGGCTATCTGATCGGGTTCATCGCGGCGCGGCTGGCCGGGCTGGACCTGGCCGCGCGCAAGGCCATCGCGATCGAGACCGGCATGCAGAATTCGGGCCTGGCGGCGGCACTGGCTACTGCCTATTTCTCGCCGCTGACGGCGGTGCCGGCGGCGATCTTCAGCGTGTGGCACAACATCTCGGGCGCGCTGGTGGCCAACATCCTGTCGCGGATGAAGGCCCGCTAGATCCGCCTCAGCGCCCCGTGATGCCCTCGATCTGCGGCAGCACGCGGGGCTGGGTCACCAGTTCCGGGCGGCGGCGTTCATAGAACGCGTTGCCGCCCGCCGTCACGACGTAATGCATGTTGTTGTAGGACGCGCGATAGCTGGCCGCGTGAAAGAACTGGGCGTTCTGGATCATCGGATGGCGTTCGCCGCGCAGCACGGACACGGCCGCCTCGCGCAGGCGCGGGGCCGACGCCCGGTCCATCCGCTTGGTCAGGACGCCGGGCGCGAACTGGTTCTTCTGCCCCACCACGCCGCAGACCGACCGCGGATAGTTGCCTGACTGGACGCGGTTCATCACCACGCTGCCCACCGCGATCATCCCGTCCCGGCTCGACCGGTTCGATTCGAAATACATGGCGCGTTCCATGCATTCCAGCTCGCTCTGGCGCTTGAAACCGCCGCAGGCGGCCAACGACGACAGCACCGCCAGCAACGCGGCGCCGCGCAGCATCCCCTTTGAAAAACCCATGCCTGTCCCTGCCCTTGCAGCCTTGTTGGTTTTCGCAACGCTTAGCAGCAGGCGGGCCGCGCGGACAACTGCCAGATCACATCTGAACTATGTCACATCCCTGTTGACAGAAGTCACCCGCGCCGATTAGCGTGCAAATGTCAGAGGGAGACTGACATATGTATCGGCACGCTTGGTGGGCGTCCGGCATGGGGGGACGACATGACCACGCCGCTGTTGGAGGCCTCGGGCTTTCGCAAATCCTTCGATGGCGTTCCCGCGCTGAAGCTGGGCCAGTTCCGGCTGGAGCCGGGATCGGTGCATGCGCTGTGCGGCGGCAACGGCGCAGGCAAGTCGACCTTCCTCAAGATCCTGATGGGCATCCATCACCGCGATGCGGGCACCCTGCTGCGCAACGGCCAGCCGGTGGTGTTCGACAACCCGTCCCAGGCCCTGGCGCACGGCATCTCGATCATCGAGCAGGAGCTGAGCCCCGTCCCGGCCATGACCGTGGCCGAGAACATCTATCTGGGCCGCGAACCGGTGGGGATGTTCGGACGCATCGCGTTCCGCGAGATGAACAGCCGCGCCCAGTCGCTGCTGGACGGGTTCCAGTTCGGCATCCGCGCGGACAGCCTGATGATGGACCTGACCGTGGCCCAGACCCAGCTGGTCGAGATCGCCAAGGCGCTGAGCTATGACGCCGAGGTCATCATCATGGACGAGCCGACTTCTGCCCTGGGCGAGGCCGAGGCCGACCAGCTGTTCGCCGCCATCGACACGCTGAAGGCGCGCGGCAAGGGGGTGATCTATGTCAGCCACCGCCTGTCCGAGATCTTCGGCGTCTGCGACAGCTATACCGTGTTCCGCGACGGCAGCTTCGTCGAAACGGGCAGCCTGGCCGACATCGACAAGGACCACCTGATCCAGCTGGTCGTGGGCCGCCCCCTGACCGAGGAGTTCGTCAAGGAGAACACCCCGCAGGCGCGCCGCCTGCTGTCGGTCGCGGGGCTTGCCGCCGATCGCGGCGTCCGGGACGTCAGCTTCGATCTGCGCGAGGGCGAGATCCTGGCGCTGTACGGCCTGATGGGGTCTGGCCGGACCGAGATCTTCGACCGCCTGTTCGGCCTGTCGGCCGAGACGGCCGGCACAGTGACCATCGACGGGCGCCCCGCCCGCATCACCACCCCGCGCGAGGCGATCGAGGCCGGGCTGGCCTATGTGACCGAGGACCGCAAGCGGTCCGGCCTGGTCCTGACGGGCGACGTGCGCGAAAACCTGTGCCTGGCCACGCTGGACCGCATGTCCGCGGGCCCGGTGATGAACGCCCGTGCCGAGGGCCGCGCCGCCACCCGGATGATCGACACGCTGAACATCCGCACCGCGTCGGACCGGCTGAACGTCGCGCATCTGTCGGGCGGCAACCAGCAGAAGGTCGTGCTGGGCAAGTGGTTCCTGACCGAGCCGCGCATCCTGCTGCTGGACGAACCCACGCGCGGCGTCGACGTGGGCGCGAAGCGCGAGATCTATCGCGTGATGTCCGATTTCGCCCGCGCGGGCGGGGCGGTCGTCATGGTCTCGTCCGAGACGGACGAGGTGCTGGGCATGGCCGACCGCGCGGTCGTCATGCGGGACGGGCGCGTGGCGGGCGAGTTGGATCGCGCCGCGATGTCGGCCGAGAAACTGCTGCATCTGGCGGTCTGACGCGCCGGGACGGACGCCGTCGACGGATGCATGAACGGGAGAGAGACAGGGTGGAAGACCAGATCAAGACCGCAGCGCAGCCGCGCCGCATGATCCCGGCGCGGATCGGACGTGACGCGCAGCGATACGGCATCCTGATCGCGCTGGCGCTGCTGTGCATCGTGCTGTCGATCGTCAGCGAGAATTTCCTGACCTCGCGCAACATCATCAACGTGCTGCGCCAGACCTCGATCAACGGGATCCTGGCGATCGGGATGACCTTCGTCATCCTGACGCGCGGCATCGACCTGTCGGTCGGATCGGTGGTCGCGCTGGTGGGCGTGGTCTCGGCCAGCTTCGCCACGACCTCGGCGGCGGGGTTCATTCCCGGCGCGCCCTACATGCCGCTGATCCCCATCGCGGTGGGCCTGATCACCGGCACCGCGATGGGCGCGCTGTCGGGGATCGCGGTCGCGCGCTTTGCGGTCCCGGCCTTCGTCGCGACGCTTGGCATGCTGTCGGCGGCGCGCGGGCTGACGCTGATCTATTCGGGCGGGCGGCCGGTCCCGGCGCTGACCGACGGCTATCGCTGGATCGGGACGGGCGACATCGCGGGCATCCCGGTGCCGATCATCCTGTTCGGCCTGGTCTTCGCGCTGTCGCATTTCGTGCTGACCCGGACCCGCTTTGGCCGCCACGTCTATGCGGTAGGCGGCAACCCCCATGCGGCCAAGGTGTCGGGCCTGCCCGTCCGCGCCATCCGGTTTTCGGTCTATGCCATATCGGGCGCGCTGGCGGGCATCGCGGGGATGATCCTGGCTGCGCGGACCGGCTCGGCCCTGCCCCAGGCGGGTGTCGCCTATGAGCTGGACGCCATCGCGGCGGTCGTGATCGGCGGCACCAGCCTGGCGGGCGGCGTGGGCCGGGTCACCGGCACCGTCATCGGCGCGCTGCTGATTGGGGTGATGAACAACGGCCTCGATCTGCTTGGGGTCGAATCCTATTACCAGCAGGTGATCAAGGGGGCGCTGATCGTGGCCGCCGTCATGCTGGACCGGTCCCGCAAGACCGAAGACTGAGATCCGGCGCGTGCCGGGACATGGTGTCACCGAGGGAGGAAACCAGATGACGACGAAGATGATGATGACGGCCAGCGCATTGGCGCTTGGCCTGGGCCTGGGCGCGGCGCAGGCGCAGGACGACCCGATCAAGATCGGCATGGCCGCCTATGGCCTGAATGCCGAGTTCATGCAGCTGTGGTCGGCGGCGGGCGAAAAGCACCCGGCGGTCGAATCCGGCATGGTCGAGCTGACCATCTTTGACGGCCGCTATGACGCGCTGGTCCAGCAGGACCAGTTCGAGACGATGATCACCCAAGGCTTCGATGCGATCGTCTTTGCGCCGATGGACGTCGAGGCCGGCGCTACCGCCGTCCAGCTGGCCGTCGATGCGGGCATCCCCGTCGTCGGATCGAACGCGCGGGTCAACAGCGACCTGCTGACCGCCTATGTCGGATCGAACGACGTCGAGGCCGGCTATCTGGAGGCCAAGGCCGTCCTGGACAAGATGGGCTGCCAGGGTGCGGTGGTCATCATCGAGGGCCCGATCGGCCAATCCGGCGAAATCCAGCGCGGCGAGGGCAACGAGAAGGCCCTGGCCGAATGCCCCGACGTCAAGATCCTGGAACGCCAGACCGGCAACTGGTCGCGCGCCGAGGCGCAGGCCCTGATGGAGAACTGGCTGACCGCGCATGGCAACGACATCAAGGGCGTGATCGGCCAGAACGACGAGATGGCCCTGGGTGCCATCGAGGCGATCAAGGCCGCCGGCATGGACGTGGCCGATTTCGCGATCGCGGGCGTGGACGGGGTGACCGACGCGCTGAACGCGGTCAAGGCGGGCCAGATGGATTCGATCCTGCAGGACGGCGAGGCCCAGGCCCTGGGCTCGATCGACGTGGCGATCAAGGCGGTAAAGCCCGACTATGAGCCCATGTCGGCGATCTGGGAACAGTATCCCGACATGCCGTGGAACAACGGCGCGGACAAGGAATACAACGTGCCCTGGACACCTGTGACGGCCGAGAACGTCGACGCCCTGCTGGCCACGCGCCAGTAACGACCACCCCCTTCGGCGGCACGCCTGCCGGAGGGGCCACCTGACCCACGAAAGGACTGCGGATGGCCGCTTCACTTGATTTCAGCCTGGGCGGCCAGACCGCCGTGGTGACGGGTGCCGGATCGGGCATCGGTGCCGCCATCGCGCAGGCCTTTGCCGCCCAGGGCGCGCGCGTCGCGCTGCTGGACATGAACCTGGCGGCCGCGACGGATGCCGCGGCCGCCCTGCCCGACGCCCAGGCCTTTGCCTGCGACGTGACCGACGCGGCCAGCATCGGTGCGGCCGTCGATGCGGTGACGCAGGCCTTTGGCGGCATCGACATCCTGGTCAATTCAGCGGGCATCGTGGACCTGGCCCCGGCCGAGGATCTGAGCGACGGCGCCTGGACGCGAACCATCGCGGTCAACCTGACCGGCAGCTTCCTGATGGCGCAGGCCGTGGGGCGCGGGATGATCGCGCGGGCCAAGGGCGGGCGCATCATCAACCTGGCCAGCCAGGCAGGCTCGGTCGCGATCGAGGGGCATGTCGCCTATTGCGCGTCAAAGTTCGGCATCGTCGGCGTGACCAAGACGCTGGCGCTGGAATGGGGCGGGCATGGGATCACCGTCAATTCCATCTCTCCGACCGTGGTGATGACCGATCTGGGCCGCAAGGCCTGGGAGGGCCCCAAGGGCGAGGCGATGAAGGCGCTGATCCCCGCCGGCCGCTTTGCCGAACCCCACGAGATCGCCGCGGCGGCGGTGTTCCTGGCATCGGACGCGGCGGCGATGATCAACGGCGCCGACCTGCTGGTCGACGGCGGATACACGGTGCGATGATGGGGGACGACATGGCGACCAAGGCGATGCAGCGTTTCGTCAACGACCCCGACGACATCGTCGACGAGACGGTGGCGGGCTTCATCAAGGCGCATCGCGACCTGGTGCGCAAGGACCCGGCCAACCCGCGCGTGGTCCTGTCGCGCTTTGCGCCCCAGAACGGCAAGGTCGGCATCGTGACCGGCGGCGGGTCGGGGCATGAACCGGCCTTCATCGGCTATGCGGGCCGTAACCTGGTCGATGCCGTGGCCGTCGGAGAGCTGTTCTCGTCGCCCACCGCGAAAAGCTTTGCCGATGCCATCCGGGCCGCCGATGGCGGTGCCGGGGTCGCGGTCCTCTACGGCAACTATGCGGGCGACAACATGAACGTGCACATGGCCGCGGGCATGGTGGCCGAGGACGGGATCGAGGTCGCCACCGTGGTGGCCAACGACGACGTCTGTTCCGCCCCCGCATCCGAACGCGCCAAGCGCCGCGGCGTGGCCGGAGAGATCTTCATGTGGAAGATCGGCGGCGCCAAGGCCGCGCTTGGCGGCACCCTGGCCGAGGTTCGGGCCGCGGCCCAGCAGGCGATCGACGCCTGCCGGTCGGTGGGCGTGGGCCTTGGCCCCTGCACCCTGCCCGCGGTGGGTCATCCGAACTTCCAGATTGCGCCCGGCACGATGGAGGTCGGTATCGGCCATCACGGCGAACCCGGCACGCGGGTCGAGGCGCTGAAGACCGCCGACCAGGTCGCCGACGACATGGTCCGGATCGTGCTGGACGATCACGCCCTGCCCGACGGAACCGAGGTCGCGGTGCTGGTCTCGGGCTTGGGCGCGACGCCCGTGAACGAACTCTATGTGCTGTACGACCGGATCGAGGTCGGGCTGGAACGCGCGGGCCTGCGGGTGCACCGGGCCTTTGTCGGAAACTATTTCACCTCGCTGGAGATGGTGGGGGCCACGCTGACGGTCATGGCGCTGGACGATGACCTGAAGCCCCTGCTGGACATGGATTGCGCGGCGCCCGGCCTGACCGTCGCGGGCACACGGCCGGCACCGGTGGGCGCTTTGTCGGGCGGTCCGCGCCACCGCGCCGCCGCCGCGGCCGCCGACACCGCCCCCCGCGCGCCCGAGGCCGCGGGCCATCCCCGCCTGTCCGTCGCGCAATCGGGCGACATCGTGGCCGAACTGGCCGCGGTGATCGTCGCCAACAAGGCGCACCTGTCCGAGGTGGACGGCCTGATCGGAGACGGCGATCACGGGATCAACATGGCCAAGGGCTTTGGCCGCGCGGCCGAACGCCTGTCGGGCCAGCCGCTGGACGGGGCCTTCCTGGTGCTGTCGGACGTGCTGATGTCCGAGATCGGCGGATCGATGGGGCCGCTTTACGGGTTCATGTTCCGCGACATGGGCCGCACCATCCGCGACCGCGCCGCCATCGACGCGGACGGGTTCCTGACCATGCTTCAGGCGGGGCTGTCCGCCGTCACCGCCACCGGCGCCGCCAAGGTCGGCGACAAGACCCTGATCGACTGCCTGGACCCGGCCATCGCGGCCTTCGACGCGGCACGACCCGACGGGTTCGCCGCGGCCTTGCGGGCGATGGCGCGGGCGGCGCAGCAGGGGCGCGACAGCACTGTCGACATGGTCGCCAAGCTGGGCCGCGCGGCGCGGTTGGGCGAACGGTCGCGGGGGGTGCCCGATGCCGGGGCGACGTCCTGCTGCCTGATCCTGACGACGCTGGCCGACAGCGTGGAACGCCGCCTGTCGCAGCCGTGACGTGCCGTTCCGGGACCGCTTGCAACCCTGCGGCGGGCCGTGCCAATGAGGTCCGACATGCAGACGTTCTCGCGCCATGATCTGACCGACCTGTTCCGCAGCCTGGCCGAGCGCATGGCCGCGGAACAATCCTATCTGGCCGAACTGGACGGAGAGATCGGCGATGCCGATCACGGCGTGGCGATGGCCGGGGGCTTTGCCGCCGCGGCGCGCGCCCTGGGCGAGGCGGGCGGGGCGGACCAGACGCTGGCACAGGGGCTGACCCTGGCCGCGTCGTCCCTGCACAACGCTGTCGGCGCCACGACCGGCCCGCTTTATGCCAGCGCCCTGCTGCGCGCCGCCTCGGCGCTTGGCGCCGAGACGCAGGTGCCCCTGTTCCGCCTGCCAGAGGTCATCGTCGCCATGGCCGAGGGGATCGCCGCCCGCGGCCAAGGCAAGCCCGGCGACAAGACCATGGTCGATGCCTGGGCGCCCGCCGCCCATGCCGCCCGCGCAGGCCTGCAGGCGGGCCAGCCCGCGACCGAGGTGCTGGCCGCCGCGGCTCGTGCCGCCGCCGACGGCGCACAGGCGACGCGCGCGATGATGGCCAGCCGCGGCCGCGCCGCCCGCCTTGGACCGCGCAGCGTGGGCCATCTGGACCCCGGCGCGGTATCTGCCGCGGCGCTGCTGGACAGCCTTGCGCACTGGGCCCGGCGCCGCGCGGAGGGGGCGCGCCCATGACCACCACCCCCCGCCAGCCCCTGCGCTTTGGCGAGGACCCGCTGCTGTGGGCGTCCTGGCTGTATTACCAGGAGGGCCTGACCCAGGGCGACATCGCCACACAGATGGGCGTGTCCCGCGCCTCTGTGAACGCCTATCTGGCGGATGCGCGCACCCGCGGCATCGTCTCGATCGAGATCGACCCCGAACGGTTCCGCGCGCTGAGCCTGGCGCAGGCGATGCAGGACCATTTCGGCCTGACCGACTGCCTGGTGATCCCGTCCGAAGGCGGCGACAGCCCGCTGATCGACCGGCTTGGCGCGGCCGCGGCACAGGTGCTGTCGCGGCTGGCGCGATCGGCCGACACGATCGCGGTGACCTGGGGACGGACCGTCCTGTCGATGGCCAGTCGCGTCGACCGCGCCGGGCTGCAGGACCTGCGCGTGGTGCAGGCGACGGGCGGGACCACCGCCAAGATCCCCTGGACGCCCGAAGCCTGCGCGACGCGGCTGGCGGAATCGATGGGCGCGCGGTGCATCCCGATCTCGGCCCCGGCAATCGTGTCATCGCCCGACATGCGCGCGCTGCTGCTGCGAGAGCCGGTGGTGGCAGAACAGATGGCGGTGCTGGCGCAGGCCAACCGGATCGTGCTGGGCATTTCCTCGCTGCGGCCGGAAAGCACCATCCACAGCAGCGGCTTTTTCGACGACGTGGCCATGCACGCCCATTACCACGCCGCGGTGGGCAGCATCGCGGGGCGGCTGATCGACGCCCAGGGCCAGCCCGTCGATGGTCCGCTGGAGGGGCGGACCATCGGCATCGACCTGGGCGGCCTGCGGTCCGTGCCCTGCCGGATCGGCGTTGCAGGCGGCATGGACAAGGTCCAGGCGATCCTGGCCGCGCTGCGCGGGAACTACATCAACGTGATGGTGACCGATGCCGACACCGCCCGCGCCATCCTGACCTCCGAAGGGCATGACGACACGCCCGCGCGGCGCCGCGACCAGGCAGCCCAGCCCCTGCCCGAACGCCTGCGGGTCAAGAAGTTCATCAACCGCCCCCAGGACGCCGTGAACGAGACGGTGGCCGGCGCCCTGCTGGCGCATGAGGACATGCTGGCCCCCATCACCGGTGCGCCACGCGCCCTGCGGGCCACGGGCGCCCCCCGGGCCGGCAAGGTCGGCCTGGTCATCGGCGGCGGGTCGGGGCACGAGCCGGGGTTCTTCGGCTATGTCGGGCGCGGATTGGCGGATGCGGTCGCGATCGGCAACGTCTTTGCCGCACCACCGCCCGACCCGATCCTGGCGGCGACGCTGGCCGCGGATGGTGGGGCGGGCGTGCTGCACATCTTCGGCAACTTCTCGGGCGATCTGATGAACTTCGAGATGGCGGCCGAGATGGCCGCCGCCCGCGGCGTGCCGGTGCGCACCATCGTGACCACCGACGACATCGCCTCGGCCCCCGTCGACACGCGGGCGGCGCGGCGCGGGGTGGCGGGCAATGTCTTCGTCTTCAAGGTCGCGGGGGCCGCCTGCGACCGGATGCTGCCGCTGGAGACCTGCGCGGGGCTGGCGCTGCGCGCCAACCAGCGCTGCTACACGATGGGGATCGCGTTGGAGCCCGGCGCCTCGGTTGACAGCCAGAAGCCCAGCTTTCGCCTTGGCGCCGATGACATGGAGATCGGCGTGGGCGTGCATGGCGAACGCGGCATCGCCCGTGCGCCCCTGGCCAGCGCGGACGGCGCCGCCGACCTGATCGTGGACCGCATCCTGGACGAGATGCGCCCCGCCGAGGGCGACCGGGTCGCCCTGTTGGTGAATTCGCTTGGCGGCACGCCCAAGATGGAGCTGTACATCCTGAACCGCCGGCTGCGTGAACGTCTGCGCGCACGGGGCGTGCAGGTGCATCGCACGCTGATCGGACATTACTACACCTCGCTGGACATGGCGGGCGTGTCGATCACCGCGCTGCACCTGGACGAGGAGCTGACCGCCCTGATCGACCACCCCTGCCATTCCCCGGCCTGGACGCAGCCCTAGGCGGCCCGTCGCGGCCTGCAACCCAGCCATGCCTTGCCGATCGCCGCGCAAATCGCCATGTTAGCGCCTGACAGACCTGAAAGGATGACCCATGACCGCCCGCCGTTTCGATGCCGTGATCTTTGATCTGGATGGCACCCTGCTGGCCACCGAACAGATGACCATCGAGACCGGAGAGGCGGCGCTGGCCCGCATGGGGCGCGTGGCCCCCGACGGGCTGCTGGCATCGCTGGTGGGCATCGACGAGCCGACCTCGCGCGGGATCCTGCGCGACCACCTGGGCGCGGATTTCGACTTTCCGCACCTGGACCGGATGTGGGCCGAGGCGATGATCGAACGGCGCGACCGCGACGGAATCCCGCTGCGCCCGCATGTCCACACGCTGCTGGACGCGCTGCGGGCGGCGGGACTGCCCTTTGCCATCGCGACCTCCAGCACGGGCGATCAGGCGCGGGAAAAGCTGGCGGCGGCGGGGCTGACCGACAGCTTTGACATCGTGGTGACGCGCAGCGACGTGCCCAGCCCCAAGCCCGCCCCCGACGTCTATCTGCTGGCGGCCCGCCGGCTTGGGATCGAGCCTGCCCGCTGCCTGGCCTTCGAGGACAGCGATGTCGGCGCCATCGCCGCACGCGCGGCCGGGATGACGGTCGTGCAGGTGCCCGACATGGTGCCCCTGTCGGGAGAGAATGCCGACTTTCTGGCGACCGACCTGATCGCGGGCGCCCGGGGCATCGGCCTGCTGGCTGCCTGACCCGGTTGTGGCCCCCGCGGCGCCCCGCTAAGGTGGCGCTGTGCCCGAGGGATCGATGACCGACACCAAGCCCGCCTACCAGGTTCTGGGCCCGGAAATACCGGCCCGAAACGTTCGCCGACCTGGTCGGACAGGACGCGATGGTCCGCACGCTGAAGAACGCGTTCGCCGCCGACCGTATCGCGCAGGCCTTCATCATGACGGGCATCCGCGGCACCGGAAAGACGACCACCGCGCGCATCATCGCCAAGGGCATGAACTGCATCGGCCCCGATGGCCAGGGCGGCCCCACGACCGAACCCTGCGGCGTGTGCGAACATTGCGTGGCGATCGCCGAAGGCCGCCATGTCGACGTGATGGAGATGGATGCCGCGTCCCGCACCGGCGTGGGCGATATCCGCGAGATCATCGAATCGGTGCATTATCGGGCCGCGTCCGCGCGCTACAAGATCTACATCATCGACGAGGTCCACATGCTGTCGACCAGCGCGTTCAACGCGCTGTTGAAGACGCTGGAGGAGCCGCCCCCGCATGTGAAGTTCATCTTTGCCACGACCGAAATCCGCAAGGTTCCGGTGACCGTCCTGTCACGCTGCCAGCGCTTCGACCTGCGCCGGATCGAGCCCGAGGTGATGATCGCCCTGCTGCGCCGGATCGCCGCGGCCGAGGATGCGACGATCACCGACGACGCGCTGGCGCTGATCACCCGCGCCGCCGAAGGGTCGGCCCGCGACGCGACCAGCCTGCTGGACCAGTCGATCAGCCATGGCGCGGGCGAGACCACAGCAGACCAGGTGCGTGCGATGCTGGGCCTGGCCGACCGCGGCCGCGTGATCGACCTGTTCGAAATGGTGATGCGCGGCGACGCCGCATCAGCGCTGACCGAGTTGCAGTCGCAATATGCCGATGGCGCCGATCCGGTCGCGGTGCTGCGCGACATGGCCGAGATCGTGCACTGGATTTCCGTCGTCAAGATCACGCCGGACGCGCTGGAGGATCCGACGATCTCTCCGGACGAACGGTCGCGGGGCAAGGACCTGGCCGAGCGGCTGCCGATGCGGGTCATGTCGCGGATGTGGCAGCTGCTGCTGAAGGCGCTGGAGGAGGTGTCCGCCGCGCCCAACGCGATGATG
Source organism: Paracoccus sp. NBH48 (assembly GCF_015390265.1). Classification (NCBI taxonomy): domain Bacteria; kingdom Pseudomonadati; phylum Pseudomonadota; class Alphaproteobacteria; order Rhodobacterales; family Paracoccaceae; genus Paracoccus; species Paracoccus sp. NBH48. Next base: position 221,185 of record NZ_VUOJ01000003.1, read on the forward strand.
GCCGCCGAGATGGCGATCATCCGCCTGACCCATGTCGCCGACCTGCCCGACCCCGAGGCGCTGATCCGCCGCGTCCAGCAGGCGCAGACGGCAGGAGAGTTTGCGCGCGGACCTTCGGTGGCGGGCGCGCCCGCGGCCCAAGCCCCGCAGGCGATGCGCCGCGCCCGCCCCGCGCCGGCGGTCCAGGCGGCACGGTTCCGCGGCGCATGCCCTGGCCGTGACGCCCGAATTGGTCGAGAGCTATCCCGATTTCGCGTCCGTCATCGAACTGATCACCCGGATGCGCGACATGACGCTGCTGGTCTTGGTGGAACGCCACGTGTCGCTGGTGCGCTACAGCCCCGGGCGGATCGAGTATCAGCCCCGCGACAACCCGCCCGCCGATCTGGCGCAGCGGCTGGCTGAACGTCTGCGCGGCTGGACCGCCGGACAGCGGTGGGCCGTCACCATCACGAACGAGGACGGTGCCCCCACCATCGCCGAAACCCGCGAGGCGCAGGCCCGTGCCGACCGCGACCGCGCCTTGGCCCTGCCCATCGTGCAGCAGGTGCTGGCCGCCTTTCCCGGCGCGACCCTGACCGGCATCACCCGCGTCGCCCCGGAGGCCCAGGTCGCCGACCTGCCCGAGGGTGCGGCCAATCCCCATGACGGAACCGAAGGCCCGGTGGCCGAGGTTGAGGAATGGGGACCCCTTCGAGGATGAGGACTGAACGATGATCAAGGGATTGGGCGGCTTTGGCGACATGGCCAAGATGATGAAGGCCGCCAAGGACATGCAGGACAAGATGGGCCAGATGCAGGAGGACATGGCCCGCATCACCGTCACCGGCGAATCCGGCGCGGGCCTGGTGCGCGCGACCTGCACCGCCAAGGGCGAACTGACCGCGCTGGAGATCGACCCGTCGATCTTCGTGCCGTCGGAAAAGGAGGTGGTCGAGGACCTGATCCTGGCCGCCATCAAGGACGCCCAACGCGCCGCCGAGGAGAAGATGCAGGCCGAGATGTCGCGCATGACCGAAGGCCTGGGGCCTGCCCCCCGGCATGAAGCTGCCCTTCTGAGCGGCATGGAACAGGGCGGCGACGACATCCAGGCGCTGATCGCGCTGATGGCGCGGCTGCCCGGGCTGGGCCCGCGATCCGCCCGCCGCATCGTGCTGCAGCTGGTGCGCCGGCGCAGCCAGCAGATGGTGCAGCTGTCACAACTGCTGGACCGGGTGGCGCAGAACTCGCGCGAATGCGTGGTCTGCGGCAACATCACCGACCGTGACGAATGCGCGATCTGCACCGATCCGGCCCGCGCGACCGGAGAGATCTGCGTGGTTCAGGACGTGGCCGACCTGTGGGCGCTGGAACGCGGCCGGACCTTTCGCGGCCGCTATCACGTGCTGGGCGGCACCCTGTCGGCGCTGGACGATGTGGGACCGGAGGACCTGGGGATCCCCACCCTTCTGGCGCGCATTGACGACGAAAGCATCACCGAGGTGATCCTGGCGCTGAACGCCACCGTCGACGGCCAGACCACCGCGCATTACATCGCCGATGCGCTGGAGGGGTCACCGGTGACGGTGACGGGCCTGGCCCAGGGCGTGCCCATCGGCGGAGAGCTGGACTACCTCGACGACGGCACCATCACCGCTGCCTTGCGCGCGCGTCGCAGGCTGTAACGACAAAAGGCCGCGTCGGGGGACGCGGCCTTTCCATCGGATCTTGGGCGGACGGGGGGTCCGGGGGGCTGGCCCCCCGGCCCTCGCGGGACGCGTTCAGGCGTCCAGCTTGCCGACACGCGCCGGGGTCTTGGCGATCTCGATCCGGCGGGGCTTCAGCGCCTCGGGGATCTCGCGGACCAGGTCGATATGCAGCATCCCGTCGACATGGCTGGCGCCATCGACGCGGACATGGTCGGCCAGCGTGAACTTGCGCTCGAACGCACGCGTGGCGATGCCGCGATGCAGGAAGGTCCGGCCCTCGTCCTCGTCCGCCTTGCGGGCCGACACGATCACGGCGCCGTCGCGGACCTCGACGTTCAGGTCGTCGGCGGCAAAGCCGGCCACCGCGATCGAGATGCGATAGGCGTCCTCGCCGGTCTTCTCGATGTTGTAGGGGGGATAGGTGGTGCTGGCCACGTCGGCGGTCATGGCGCGGTCCATGACGTCGGCCAGACGGTCGAAGCCGACAGAGGCCCGGTACAGCGGGGTCAGGTCGAAATTACGCATGTGTCACATCCTGTTCAAAGCGATGTCAGAGTTGCCCCCCGAAACCGGGCGGGCAGGGAAACCGACGCCGTCATGGCCGCCGGTTTCCTGAATCTAGATCGCGCGAACCGCGTTTCAAGACCCCAATGCGGCAGGTTTCGGCCCGCCCGTGGCCCAGTCCAGCAGCTCGACCGTATGCACCACCGGCACCTGCGTCCCGCCGCCAATCTGCATCATGCAGCCGATATTGCCCGCCGCGATCACCTCGGGCGCGACCGCCTCCAGCGTCTCGACCTTGCGCGCCTTCAGCTCCGACGACAGTTCCGGCTGCAGCAGGTTATATGTCCCCGCCGACCCGCAGCACAGATGCGGGTTCGCGGGCTCCAGCACGGTGAAGCCCATGCCCGACAGCAGGTCCTTGGGCGCCGACCGGATCTGCTGGCCGTGCTGCAGCGAACAGGCCGAATGATAGGCGACGCGCATTCCCTGCCCCTGATCGCCTGCCCGCGCGGGCAGGCCCAGCCCGACCAGGAACTCGGTCACGTCACGGGCCAGGCCCGCGACACGGCGCGCGTCGGCCTCCATCGGGTCGCCCTTGAACAGGTGGCCGTAATCCTTGATCGTCGTCCCGCAGCCCGAGGTGTTGATGATCACCGCGTCCAGTGCACCCCCCTCTTCGGCCGCAAGCAGGCGGCGGATGCTGTCGCGGGCGCGGGCCTTGCCGTCAGCCTCCTGCCCCATATGCAGGGTCAGCGCGCCGCAGCAGCCGAAATCCTGCGGGATCACGACTTCGACCCCCGCCCGCTGCAGCAGGCGGATGGTGGCATCGTTGATGTCGGTGTTCAGCGCCCGCTGCGCGCAGCCGACCATCAGCGCGACCCGCGCGCGACGGGTGCCCTGCGCCGGGAAGGTCTGGCCGTCGTCGTTTCGGCTGACCCGGGGGATCGACCTGGGCGCCATGTCCAGCATCGCGCGCAGGCGGCGGTCCGGCATCAGCTCCTTGAAGGGCCGCGCGATCCGCGCGCCCATCAGCGCCAGCCGGAACCGGCCCGGATGCGGCAGCACGAATTTCAGCACCCACCGCAGGAAGCGGTCGGCGACGGGACGGCGATAGGTCTCCTCGATATGCTCTCGTGCATGTTCCAGCAGGTGACCGTAATGCACGCCCGACGGACAGGTCGTCATGCAGGACAGGCAGCCCAGGCAGCGGTCGATGTGCTTGACCGTCTTTTCGTCCGCCGGCCGGCCGGATTCCAGCATCTCCTTGATCAGGTAGATACGGCCGCGGGGGCTGTCCAACTCGTCCCCAGCACCTGATAGGTCGGGCAGGTCGCCGTGCAAAAGCCACAATGCACGCAGGTCCGCAGGATCTTTTCGACCGCGCGGTCAGCGGGTCGGACAGCTGTTCGGGCGAGAAATGGGTCTGCATCAGGCAAGGTTTCCAAACAGGCGCGCGGGTCGAAACCGTGCCGCAGGTCACGCTCCAGCCGGTCGGTCAGGGGGTCGGGGGCGGGCAGGATGCCCGGCGCGCCGCTGATGCGGCGGGCATGGCCCGAAAAGGTCGGCAGGTCGGGCATCTGGCGCGCGGCAGGC
>NZ_VUOJ01000004.1:0-52500 GCF_015390265.1 Paracoccus sp. NBH48
ATGTCCTTCTCGCAGCGGATCAGGATCTGCTCGATCTCGGGGCGGGTGGCATTCGCCTTCTCGCCCAGCACGGCGGTGTTCACCGGCACATGGCGCCAGCCATAGATATAGTGCCCCATCCGCAGGACCTCGGATTCTACGATGGTCCGGCAGGCCTCCTGGGCGGCAAAGTTCGTGCGCGGCAGGAATACCTGGCCGACTGCGATCAGCTTGTTCTGATCGGGTTCGTGGCCCGTGCGGCGCACCTGGTCATAGAAGAACGGCACCGGGATCTGGACGTGGATGCCCGCGCCGTCGCCGGTCTTGCCATCCGCATCCACCGCGCCGCGATGCCAGATGGCCTTCAGCGCGTCGATGCCGTTCTGCACGACCCGGCGGCTGGCCTTGCCGTCCAGATCGACCACGAAGCCCACGCCGCAGGACGAATGCTCGTCCTCCTCGCGGTACAGGCTGTTCTGGTCCATCCATGCGCGGCGGGCTTCTTCCTGTGCTTGCCAGTCCATGGTCATGATGCGGCCCTTTCCTGCGGGATCTGCGTCAGCAACTGATCGCAGTCGAATTGTGGGGTTGTGGAACCGAACCCGGCCTCGCCGGGAAAGGTGAACAGCACGGGGCTGTCGTCGGTCTCGGTCTTGGCGCCGGTCCAGTCGCTGCCGGTCTCGGTCCCGCCATAGAAGCGGTTGAACTCGCGGCTGATGTACTGGCTGCCCTCGCGGGTGATCAGAACCTCGCCGCCGGCGTCGCGGGTGGTCAGCCGGAAGCGGGTCCGTTCCAGTGCCTGGCCATCGATCGTGACGGTCTCTCCGGTCAGGGTGTCGGCGCCCTGGTGGTGCAGGCGCTGGCCGTCATCGGTCTGGGTCCAGAAGTCGAAATCATCGCGCCCCGTGGCCAACAACTCGCTGAAGCTGGCATGGTCGTCGGCCTCCTCGACCAGCCGGTCGATCAGGCCGGACGACATGCTCTGGCTCTCGATCCAGCGGGTCTCGGCGTCGATAGTGGACAGGTGGTACAGGCCCTCGCGCCCGAAATGGGCGCTGTGCTGATAGCCTTCGGGATCGGCCTTGCAGGTATAGTACTGGCTGACGGTGCAGCTGCGGTTCTGCACCGTGACGTTCAGCGCGCAGCCTGCGGGCGGCGTGAAGCTGGCCGCCCCCGCCTGCCCCGCCGCTAGCATCCCGCCCGCCAGCACCAGAAGCGTCAACAGGCCCGACATGATCCCGACAGCGGGGACGGCCCGCGCCGCCGCGGCCCCGTGCCGCCGTCCGCACGCTGCACGCCCCGTGTCATGGTGGTGCGCCATCGCCATGCCCCTATTCGGCGGCGATGCGGGCATCGCCCGTCAGGAAGGTCGCGATCGCGTCCGCGGCCTCGCGCCCGTCGCGGATCGCCCAGACGACCAGGCTGGCGCCGCGCACGATGTCGCCCACCGCGAACACGCCGGGGATCGAAGTCTGGTGCGTCTGGAAGTTCGCCTTGATGGTGCCCCACCGCGTGACCTCCAGCCCGTCCACGCCCCACAGCTTGGGCAGGTCCTCGGGTTCGAATCCCAGGGCCTTGATGACCAGGTCGGCGGGTTCGTCGTAATCGGCGCCCTCGATCAGCTCGGGCGACTGGCGGCCGGTGACGTCGGGCTGACCCAGGCGCATCTTCTGGATGCGCACCGAGGCGATCTGCGGCAGGCCGTCGACGTCACGCTCCTGCGCCTCGGCGGCGATGCCGGTCACGTGGCCCGCAAAGGCGCCGGGGGCCGACAGCCAGACGAACTCGACGCCCTCCTCCTCGGCGTTCTGCACTTCGCGCTGGCTCCCCGGCATGTTGGCGCGGTCGCGCCGGTACAGGCACTTGACCGACTGCGCGCCCTGGCGGATGGCCGTGCGCACGCAATCCATGGCCGTGTCGCCGCCGCCGATGACGACGACGCGCTTGCCCTTGGCGTTCAGCTCTCCGTCGTCGAAATCGGGAACGTCGTCGCCGAACTCGACCTTGTTCGAGGCGGTCAAATAGTCGATCGCGCGGACGATCCCGCCGTGATCGGCGTTGTCCAGGTCCAGGTCGCGGGTCTTGTAGACGCCCGTGGCGATCAGCACCGCGTCGTGCTTGCCGCGGATCGCGTCAAAGCTGATGTCCTCGCCCACGTTGCAGTTCAGCACGAACTCGACGCCGCTGTCCGCCAGCAGCTGGTTGCGGCGCATCACCACGTCCTTCTCCAGCTTGAAGCCGGGGATGCCATAGGTCATCAGCCCGCCCGCGCGGTCATAGCGGTCATAGATCGTGACCTGGAACCCCTGCTTGCGCAGCATGTCCGCCGCGGCCAGGCCGCCCGGCCCGGCCCCGATGATGCCGACCGATTCGGCACGCTCCTGCGCGGGCTTGAAGGGCTGGACCCAGCCGTTGTCCCAGGCGGTGTCGGTGATGTACTTCTCGACCGCGCCGATGGTGACGGTGCCGTGGCCCGACTGCTCGATCACGCAGTTGCCCTCGCACAGGCGGTCCTGGGGACAGATGCGGCCGCAGATCTCGGGGAAGGTGTTGGTGGCCTGGCTGACGCGATAGGCCTCCTCCAGGCGACCCTCGGCGGTCAGACGCAGCCAGTCGGGGATGTTGTTGTGCAGCGGGCAGTGCGACTGGCAATAGGGCACGCCGCACTGGCTGCAGCGGCTGGACTGTTCGGCAGCCTTGGCTGCGGCGAATTCGCGATAGATCTCGTGGAAATCCTCGCTGCGGTCGGCAGCGGCGCGTTTTTCGGGCATCTCGCGCGGGGTCGAGACGAATGTCAGCATCTTCTGCGTGGCCATGGCTGCGCTACCTTCCCTGAAAGGACTTCCGCAACCGCAATAAACCAAGGCTTTTGCGATGAAAAGTCAGCAGTGCTGACCTAATCGCCACTTTTTCGGTGCGCGGGCCAAGTTTTTGTCCGCATACCTGCCATATTAGGTCAGCATTGCTTACATAACCAGTACAAGCGCCAGCAATGCAAGGCTTCCGACAATGATGCGCCACCATGCGAACAGCCCGTATCCGTGCTGGGGACACGTAACCAAGCAGCCAGCGCACCACCACGACGGCGGCCAGAAAGGCGGTGATGAAGCCCACGGCGATGTCGTTGATCGCGCCCGCATCCAGCACCGCGCGATTCTGCCACAGGTCCAGGCTGAAGGCGCCCAGCATCGTGGGCATTGCCAAGAAGAACGAGAATTCGGCGGCCGACCGCTTGTCCGCGCCCATCAGCAGCGCACCGACGATGGTGGCCCCCGACCGCGACACGCCGGGGATCATGGCAAGGCACTGGAACAGGCCGATGCGGAAGGCCATCGACAAAGGAATGTCCTCGGCCCGGGTATAGCGGGGGGTGGCGGCGCGGCGGTCGACCCACAGCAGGACGAAGCCGCCCAGGATCAGCATGACCGCGACCAGCATCGGCGTCTCGAACAGCACCGTCTTGATGAAGCCGTGCGCCATCGCGCCGATCACCGCCGCCGGGGCGAAGGCCAGCAGGACCGCGCCGATGAACCGCCGGGCGACCGGATCGTGGGGCGCGTCGCGCACCACCTGCACCAGCCGGGCGGCGTAAAGGCCCAGGATCGCCAGCAGGGCGCCCAGCTGGATCAGCACCTCGAAGGACCGGGCGGGCGAATCGAAGCCCAGGAAATGACCGGCCAGCAGCAGGTGGCCCGTCGACGACACCGGAATGAACTCGGTCAGGCCCTCGAGAACCCCGAGGGCGGCGGCGACGATCGTGTTGTGGTCCATCAGTGCTCGCGCAGGTTCTTGGCGGACCGCTTGATCGAATCGTACTGGCCCGACGGGCGGAAGCGCACCAGATAGTCGTCCAGAACGGACCCGGCCGCCGTGGGCACGATGCCCAGATCCGCGAAACCGCGGGCGCCGGGCGTGACGACGTTGTCCTTGCGCAGCAGGGCCCAGCTGGTCGCGGCTCAGCGGGCTGGTGAACAGGCCGCCGGTGACCGCCTGCGCCACGCCCATCGCGGCCGATGCCAGTCGCGCGATCGGGAACGGCAGGTTCACCACCGCGCGGCGGCGGTGGACGGCGGACAGCACCTGCCCCACGATCTGGCGGGTGGTCAGGATCTCGGGGCCGCCCAGCTCATAGATGCCGGGGGCGGCGGTGCCAGTGGCGCCCATCACCGCCGCGCGGGCGACGTCGCCCACGAAAACCGGCTGCATCCGGGTGTTGCCGCCCACGATGGGCATCACCGGCCCCATCCGCGACATGCCCGCAAAGCGGTTGTAGAAATTGTCGTCGGCACCGAAGATCACCGACGGGCGCAGCACGACCGCATCGGGACGCGCGGCCAGCACCGCGGCCTCGCCCCGCGATTTCGACGCGATGTACGTGCTGTCCGATTCGGGATCGATCCCCAGGCCCGAGATATGGACCAGCCGCGCGACGCCCATCTCCGCCGACAGGCGGGCGATGTTGTCGGCGCCGGTCTCGAACACGGTCTTGAAAGTGCTCTTGCCCTGCGCGTTCAGGATGTTGACGCAGTTGATCGCGGCATCCGCCCCGGTCAGGGCAGCCCGGACAGAGTTTTCGTCGCGGATGTTGCACATGACGGGGACGACCTGCCCGACCGCGCCATAGGTGCGGGTGAACAGCGCCTCGTCGGGGCGGCGGACGGCTATGCGGACGCGCCAGCCCTCCTTGGCCATCAGCCGGGCCACCTGCCGGCCGACAAAGCCCGATCCGCCAAAGATCGTGACCAGTTTCGCCATGGGCGTCTCGCCTCCCTCTGATAGGCCGAATGTCGCGTGATCCTTACCCCCGACGCGCGTTCCGGGCAAGGCTGCGCAGGGTCGCGGGCAGCTTTCGCGCACCGCCTTGGCAGGTCTTGGCAAAAACTGTCGAAAAAACTTTCACGACCCCATTGACGCCCCCCCGCACTCGCTTTAATCAGCCGCTCATACCACCTGCCCAGGTGGCGGAATTGGTAGACGCGCACGGTTCAGGTCCGTGTGCCGCAAGGTGTGGAGGTTCGAGTCCTCTCCTGGGCACCAAAAACAAAACCCCCGAAAACCTCGTGTTTTCGGGGTTTTGCTTGTCCGGCGGGACGATCCGACCTTGGGGCTTTTCATTTCCGCGCTGGTCGCGTTCCCTCTGGCGAAACATGGGGACGTGATGAGCTTGTATCTGGGGATCGACGGGGCGGCACGGGCTGCCGGGCAGCCATTGCCGATGCAGCGGGCCGCGTGCTGGGCCGCGGTCAGGGCGGGCCGGCAAACATCAATTCCGATCCATTCGGCGCGGTGACAAGCGTGCTGGCCGCGGCGACGGCGGCGATGGCTCAGGCCGGGGCCTCGCCTGCGGACCTGACCGCGGTGCTGGGCCTGGCCGGGGGCGGCATGCAGGACGCGGCCCGCGCGATGCAGGCGCGCCTGCCCTTCGCGCGCAGCCTGGTGGTGAACGATGCCGTCACTGCCGCGCGTGGCGCGCTTGGCGCAGATGACGGCATCCTGGTCGCGGTCGGCACCGGGTCGGTGCTGGCGGTCCAGCGCGGCGGCCAGCTGCGCCAGATCGGGGGGCGCGGCTTTCTGATGGGGGACGAGGGCAGCGGTGCCGTCCTGGGCCGCACCCTGCTGGCGCGGGCGATGCGGGCGGGCGACGGGCTGGTCCCGGACACGCCCCTGCTGTCCGCGCTGCGCGACGAATTCGGCGGGTTCGAGGGGATCATCGCCTTCGGCACCGGCGCCGCGCCCCGCGCGCTTTGCGGAACTGGCCCCCGCGCCTGGTCGCCTCGGACGATCCCGCGGCCCGCGCGATTCTGGACCAGGCGGTGGCCCAGATCGGCGACGCGGTGCGCGTGCTGCAGGATGGCGACCGCCTGCCGGTGGTCTGCACCGGCGGGCTGGGCCCCTTCTATGCCGCGGCGCTGGCGGCGGACTGGCCCGTCGTTCCCGCCCGCGGCACCGGCGTGGACGGTGCGCTGGACATGGCACGGGCCTGGGCGCCATGACCCTGCAGACCCTGGCCGCCACCACCCTGTTCGACGGCGCGCAGCTGCTGGACGACATGGCGGTGATCCTGCGCGACGGGGTGATCGAGGCCATCGTGCCGCGCCCGGCAGGCGTGGTTCCGATGCCCGGCATCCTGGCCCCCGGTTTCGTCGACCTTCAGGTGAACGGCGGCGCCGGGCTGATGGTCGGCGCAGGAACCGACGCCGCAGCCCTGGCGCGCATCTGCGCGGTGCATCGCGACCTGGGCTGCGGGGGCATCCTGCCGACGCTGATCACCGACGGACCCGAGGTCACTGCCCGCGTGCTGGCCGCCGGGATCGCCGCCGGCCGCGTCGACACGCCGGGCTTTCTGGGCCTGCATCTGGAGGGGCCGCATCTGGACCCGCGCCGCGCCGGGGCGCATGACGCAGCCCTGATCCGCCCGATGACCGATGCCGATATGGCGGTCCTGATCGCCGCCCGCGCGGACCTGCCCGCGCTGATGGTGACCCTGGCCCCCGAGGCCGCCACCCCCGCCCAGATCGCCGCCCTGACCGCGGCGGGGATCATCGTCAGCCTTGGCCACAGCGACTGCACGCTGGATCAGGCACAGGCGGCCTTTGCGGCAGGGGCGCGCTGCGCCACGCATCTGTTCAACGCCATGAGCCCGCTTGGCCACCGCCAGCCCGGCCTGGTCGGCACGGTCCTGTCGGGCGATGCGCAGGCCGGGATCATCGCGGACGGCACCCATGTCGACCCGGCGGCGCTGCGCATCGCGCTGCCGCGCCACGGCCTGGAGGGTTGTTCCTGGTCAGCGACTGCATGGCGGTCGCGGGCACCACGCTGACCGAATTTCCGTTGCAGGGCCGTCGCATCCTGCGACGCGACGGGCGGCTGACGCTGGCGGACGGCACGCTGGCCGGCGCGGACCTGCGGCTGGACCGCGCGGTGCGTGTCGCGGTGGCGGCGGGCGCGGACCCGGCGCAGGCGCTGGCGATGGCGACGTCGGTCCCGGCCGACCTGATCGGCGCCAAGGCCGGGCGCATAGCGCCGGGCCGCGCCGCGGACCTGATCCTTCTGGACGCGGACCTGCACCTGACCGGCATCCGCGACGGCGCGGGCTGGCGCGCGCCCCGGGCCTAGCTGCCGCGCAAACCGGCTTTCGATCAGCAGCCCTTCGTCCTGCAGGATCGGATGAGCGACCGAGACCGCATGGGCATTGATCCGCTTGAGATCGCGCAGCAGGTCCAGATGCAGGGACGAGGTTTCGCGGCTTTCGGTCTGGCCTTCGCGCAGGCGGATCAGGTGACGCTGCGCGGACTGGCGTTCCAGTTGCGGATGGTGACCTTCTGCTCCATCAGGCGGCGGGCCATGTCGCGGTCGCGCGTCATGAACACCGTCTGCGCCATGCGCAGGTTCTCCTGCGTCAGCAGGAACAGCGCGTCCAGTTCGCGGAACCCCTCGCCCGAAAAGCGCAGGCCCAGGCCGATCTTCTTGGCCACCTCGGGGGACAGGCCCCGGTCGATGATGTCGCCGATATGTTCCAGGTTTGATGACGTAATCCAGGATGTCGATGGCCTGCCGACGCTCGGCCTCGGTCGCGTCGCCGGTCAGGCGCGACAGATAGTTCTTGACCTGCTGCTGTCGCCGGTCGACCTGATCCTCAATCGCGCGGACCTCGGCCAGGGGGGCGGGATCGTGCTTGCGGAACGCCGCGCGGGTCTGGGCCAGCATCCGCTCGACGCTGTCGCCGATGTCCAGAACCTCGCGCCGGGCGCCGGTCAGGGCCAGGGGCGGCGCGTCCAGAACCTGCGCATCCAGCCAGCGCGGCGCGGTCGAGGCCGCATGCGCGTCCTGCGGCATCAGCACCGCCACCAGACGGCAGACCAGCCCGTTGAAGGGCCAGATCAGCGCCGCCAGCGCTAGGTTGAAACGCCAGGTGGGCGCTGACCGCCAGGGGCCCCACGGCCAGGGGCATGGCATTCAGCGCGCCCGCCGCCAGCCCCGCCAGCGGCAGCGCGATCAGGCAAGCCGATGGCGCGCACCGTCAGGTTGCCCAGCAGCACCCGCCGCGCGGCGATGTCCAGCGTGGCCCCCGCCAGCACCGGCGCCATCGCGCCGCCCAGGTTCGCGCCCAGCACCATGACCACCGTCAGGTCGGGCGGCAGAACCAGCGACCCGATCAGCAGCACCGCCGCCAGCGATGACGAACACAAAAGTGCGATTCCCGCCGCAAAGGCCAAGGCCACGGGCCAGGCCTGATCCAGCATCGGCAGGAAGGCGGCCATTTGCGGCGAGGCGCGCAGCGGCGCGGTCGCCTGGTCCAGCAACGTCAGCGACACCAGCATCAGCCCTACGCCGATCAGCGCCGTGCCCACCCCCGACGTCACCGTCGTGCCCCGGCGGCGCAGGCCATAGCCCAGCAGCACCAAGACCGGCGCGACCGCGGTGATGTCGGTCGACACGATCACCGCCGTCATCGCCGTGCCGACATTCGCGCCCAGCAGAAACGATCTGCGCGCGGCGGGTGGCGATCATCTCTCGCTGGACGAAGGACGCGGTCAGCAGGGCGGTGGCCGTCGACGATTGCAGACCCAAGGTGGCGACAAGCCCCGATGCGAAGGCCCGCAGCCCCGTGCGCGTGCCCGCGCCCAGGATCAGCTTCATCCGCAGGCCGAACGCCTCGACCATGCCGTCGCGCACCAGTCCCAGACCGAACAGCAACAGCGCCACCGCGCCTGCCAGCTGCAGGAACCCCAGAATCGATGCCATGTGCCTCTACCATCCCTTTCCGGGCTGCCCGCGCGGGCCATCACGGATCCGACTTGAAGCCGCCCCTTGCATCCTGTGAAGGGGATAACGACGCAGCGGGCGCCGCTGTTGCACAAAGCGCACAGGATTTGGGCCGATGCCATGCCGCGCGGCAGGCGGGCACGCCATGGGGCAGGCCGGGCGCGCGCCGACAACCGCAGGGTGGCATATCCCTTTGAGGAAGCCGCGCCGCTCTGATATGGACGGGGTCACGACACAGGAAACCCGTGCGGCCATGAACAGCCTGTCCCCCGATCTTTCGTTCCGCTGGAAATCGAACGCGACGCGGACCATCGTCACGACCGTCAAGAACGAGGGGCCGTTCCTGCTGGAATGGCTGTGCTATCACCGGCTGATCGGGTTCAACCGCTTCGTCATCTATTCCAACGACTGCACCGACGGCACGCACCAGATGCTGCAGCTGCTGGACCAGGCGGGGATCGTCATCCACTTCGACAACAGCGACCTGATCGCCGGCCTGCCCGACGACCCGCAGCGCCGCGCCTATGCCCGCGCCATGGCCCTGCCCGAAGTGACGGGCAGCGACTGGATCGCGGTGCTGGACGGGGACGAGTTCTTTCACGTCAACACCGGAGACGGCACCTTGGACGCGCTGTTCGCGGCCCTGCCCGACCGCACCGACGCGGTCGCCGCGCAGTGGCGCATCTTCGGCAACGGCGGCGTGATCCCGTTTCGGGACGAGCTGCAGATCCGCCAGTTCACCATGGCCTCGCCCACGGACATTCCGTTCACGCACAGCCAGTTCGCCATCAAGACCATCTTTAGACCGCTGCCGGTGCAGCACCTGGGCGTCCATCGACCGGTCTTCAAGAACTTCTACGGCCTTCCCGCGCATCCGCTGTTGATCGTGAACGGCTCGGGAGAGGACGTGACCCGCGACCTTCTGCGGCAGCGGTGGACCACCTCTCCGAAGATGGCGGGGTACGATCTGTGCCACGTCAACCACTACATGATCCGCGCCAGCGAGGTCTTCCTGATGAAGCGCTGGCGCGGCACCGCCAACAGCGCGGATGCCGACCGGATCAACTTCGACTACTATGACCAGCACAATCTGAATGTGGTCGAGGAGACCGGCATCACCGCATGGGCCGACCGCGTGGCGCAGGCGCGGGCCGAGCTGGTCGGGCTGATGCCCGCCCTTGGCGCGCTGCATGCCGAGGCGGTGAGGCGGTTCCGCCGCCAGATCGACGTCCTCTTCGCACAGCTGCTGGCCGAGGCGCCGGACCAGCACGCCCGCCTGTTCGACCCCGCGGTCCTGCGGGCCGAGACCGAACGCCGCCAGGCCGAACTGGCCGCCCGCCGTGCGCGGCAGGCGTCGATCGCGGCCGCCCCGCCCCCGCCGCCCCCGGCCAAGCTGCCCGCGCGCCCGGTGATCGCATCGGCCATCCTGCTGGCACCGCTGCCCGATGGGCCGCCGGTGCCGACCATGCCGCTGCTGTCGATGACCCCCTGGGCCACCATCCCCGAGACGCCCGAACCCGCCGCCCCCGCCGATCCACCCGCCCCCGAGGTGCCGCCGCAATGGCTGGTCGACCTGCGGCGCTCGCCCTACCGCCGGGGCTTCTACCATTCGGAGGAGGAGTTCGCGGCGCTGCACGTCGAACGCGAACGGGCGCATCTGTTCGTCAGCTTCGACAACCTGTCCCAGGTGGGCCAGGACCAGATCGACCGCGAGGCCTGGGGATACGAATTCGCGCGCAAGTCCGGCTGGTCGCAGCTGGGCATCTTCGCGTTCCGCGCCAACTGGTTCCGCAATCCGACGCTGTTCGCCTATCTGCGCCAGCTGCGCGACAACGGGCTGTTCGCGCGCTATCAGACGGTGACCTTTGCGGGAACCTCGATGGGGGCCTATGCGGCCTGCGCGTTCTCCTCGGTCGCGCCGGGGGCGCAGGTGATCGCCTTTTCCCCGCAGTCGACGCTGTCCCCGCACCTGGTCCCGTGGGAGGCGCGCTTTCCCAGCGGCCGTGCCGCGGACTGGAGCGGCGATTTCGCCGATGCCGCGGCCCAGACCGCCTCCGCGCGGACGGTCTTTCTGGTCTATGACCCGACGGAACCCGCGGACGCCGCCCATGCGGACCGGTTCACCGGGGACAACATCGTGCGGCTGCGGACTCCGCGGGCAGGCCACAAGACCGCGCTGCGGCTGCGCCAGACCGACATGCTGTCCACGGTGGTCCGCGGCCTTGCGACGCGCACGATGGATGCGGCGGCGTTCCACGCCCTTTATCGCCAGTCGCGCCTTCAGCCATGGTATCTGGACACGCTTGGCCAGCGCCTGCAGGCGCGGGGCCGGACCGCCTGGCTGCGGCGGCTGTCCGACATCGCGGCCCGCAACGGCCGGCCCGGCATGGCCAAGGCGCTGGAGACGCGCGCCGCCGCCCCCGTGCCGCACCCGTCCTGACCCACGCCGCAACCGAAAGCGCCCGCATGCCCCGCAAGACCGCCCCGCAGCCTCAACCCGTCCCGGCCGGCCCGGACATCGCGTTGCACATGCTGATGAACGACAGCGCGCCGGTCCTGCTGGACTGGGTGCTGCATCACCGTCACGCGGGCTTTCGCAGCATCACCGTCCACGGCGACGGCGCCAACGCGCAGGCCACGGCGCTGGCCCAGGCCCTGGCCGCGGCAGGCCTGATCGACTTCGTGCCCACGACCCGTCCCGGCATCGCCCATGACAAGGCCCGCCAGATCCGCGCGCTGGACCTGGCGCTGGAGACGGCGCTGCGCGATCGCCACGATCACCTGCTGTGGCTGGAACCGGACGATTTCGTCATGATCGACACCGGGGCCGGCACCCTTGCCGACCTGGCCCAGGGGCTGGGACGGTTCCCCGACCTCCTGTCGCTGACCGTCCAGGTCGCGGGCGGGTCGGGGCAGAACCGCTATGCCGATCTGCCGCTGGTCGAGCGCTTTTCGCCGCGGCACCGGCGGGGCGGCAGGGCGGATGACGGTGGCCACGCCCCTGCGCACGATCTTTCGGCCGCAGCTGGCCCGCGGGCTGAAGCCCGCGCGCCCCACGCTGAAACCCAAGTTCGCCCGCGGCAAGGAGCCCGTGACCTGGTTGAACGGCGCGGCCGAGGACGTGGCCGACCGCTATCTGCAAAAGGGCTGGATGACGATGCCCGACCAGCCGGGGCTGGGCCTGGCGCATGTCATCGCCTTCATGGCCCAGGACCGCGAGACGTTCCTGCTGCGCCGCACCGGGGCGGGCAAAACGCTGCCCTTCGTCACGCCCGACCACCTGCGGATGACCATCCAGCAGTATCAGCGCCTGAACTTCACGATGGCCGATACCGGTCCTGACCAGGCGTTCGTTCAGGCCCACCGCGCGCGGCGCGCCGAGTTCCTGGCCAGCCATCCGAAGGTCGCGGCGCGCCATGCGGCGGTGGTGACCGAATTCGCGGGGCGGCTGGACCGCCTGCTGGCGCATCAGGACCCCCAGGCGGCCAGGATCATCACCGCCTTCGTCGAGGGGCGCCCGATCCAGGGCCTGGCCTTCGACTGGTCCGTGCCCTTTGGCGTCGCCGCGACGCCCCCCGCCCTGTCCGAGATGGATTCGGCCTGGGCTGAACGCCTGTCCCGACCCGCCGAGGAGGATGCCCCGCCGGAGGAGGACTGGGACGACACCGATGACGACACCCAGGGCCACGACGCCGCGCCCCAACAGCCCGGCACCGCCACCCCCGACGGCGCGCCCCAGATCGCGGCGCCCGCGTGGCTCAGCGACTTGCGGCTGTCGGGACAGGCGCACGGATTCTATCATTCGATGCCCAATTATGCCTGCACCTATGTGGCGCGGTCGCGCGAACATCTCCTGGTGTCCTTCGACAATCTGGCGTCGGTGCGCGAACACCCGGTGACCCGCGAACCCTGGGGTTACAAGTTCATCCGCAAGGAGGGCTGGTCGCATATGGGCATCCTGTCCTATGTGCCCGGATGGTTCCGCGACGCCGCGCTGCACCGCTATCTGATGTCGCTGCGCGACAGCGGCTTTTTCGAACAGTTCGACCAGGTGACGCTGTTCGGGACGTCGATGGGGGGCTATGGGGCGGCGGCCTTCGCCTCGCTGGCGCCGGGATGCCGGGTGGCCGCGTTTTCGCCCCAGTCGACGCTGTCGCCGCGTCTGGCGGGATGGGACCAGCGCTATCCGACCGGCAAGCGGGCGGACTGGACCGGACCGTTCGCCGATGCCGCCGCCGAATCGCGCAGGGCGTCCCAGGTCTGGCTGTTCTATGACCCTGCGATCGACCATGACCGCCGCCACGTGCAGCGCTTTGACGGTCCGAACGTAACGCGGGTTCCACTGCGCCATGCCGATCACAAGACGGCGCTGATGCTGCGCAACGGCCGCGTGCTCAGCGACGTGATGCGCGACATCGCGACCGGCCGGGCGACCCTGCCGAGGATGATGCAGCACTATCGCGCCTGCAGGCACCTGCCCGACTATCTGGCAGGCGTCCGCGCGCGGGCCGAACGCGGCGGCGATCCCGCCCGCGCCGCGCGCCTTGACCGCGCGATCGCGCGCCTGGCACCCTGATCAGAGACCTGCGCCGTGATCCCGTGAAGGCGGTGATGAACCGGCCGCCGGACCCTGATCGGATCCTTCTGTCGCGAATGCCGGTCTGCGGGCGATAGATGGGCGGATGCGGCAAGCAGTGGATCTCAAAGCACCCGCCGTGCTGTCTGGCGGTTGCATGGCACGCGTCTGGCAGAAGGGAGGCAGCCGCGACGATGATTTGCCCTGTGGCATGCTGATCTGCTTATCTTGGGCGGCACATCAATGACATGGCCCTGGTTCGGCCTGACATCCCCTGGAGAGGGAAAGCCCGGGGCCATGATCGACACCGTCACGCGCCACGGGGTCGGTCTTCACCGCAGCCCGGGATCGAAAGCACCTGCCCCTGTCGGATCGGCACAGCCGTGGCCGCGGCAGGCCCTCCAAGAAGGGGTTCGACCACGCGGTTCGAAACTGACCCTATGTTTCACCTTGGCGGTTAGAGCGGTCGATCTGCTGACCAACGTCGCACATGAGGCTTGCCTTGCGCCCCGCCTGCCGGCTGTCGGTGACAGCCTCGGACCTGCGCCGGACCGGTCAGCCCCAAGCTTTACCGGAACGCGGTCCAGCCCTGGTGCCACCGCAGGATCGTGGTGACGCCGCAGGCCGCGGCAAAGATCCAGGCCAGCAGCGGAAAGGACGCGGGGAACAGGCACATCGCCAGGAACAGGACGATCGTCTCGAACCCCTCGGTCAGGCCGCCAAGGTAGTAGATGCCCTTGGTCGGAAAGGCCGCCGCCCGGTCGCCGCGCCGGGCGGCGATGGCGGCAAAGGCCAGAAAGGACGATCCGGTCCCCACGAAGGCCGCGATCAGCACCGCCGCGGGCAGCGCGTTGGCCGCAGGGTCGTGCAGGGCGAACCCCACCGGCACCAGCGCATAGAAGACGAAGTCCAGCGCGATATCCAGAAAGGCCCCGCGGTCGGTCGGACCCTGGATGCGTGCGACCGCGCCGTCCAGCCCGTCCATGATCCGGTTCGCCGCGATCAGCACCAGCGCCGCGGTCCACCACCCCAGGGCCAGCGCGGCCACCGCCAGCAGACCCACGGCAAAGCCCGCGATGCTTATGGTGTCCGCCTTGACGCCGCGGGCGGCCAGCATCTGCGCCGGGTGCCGCAGGGCCGCGCGCTTCAGCGGTTGCAGTCGGGCGTCGATCATCCGCGCCTCCATCGATGATAGCGTTCGACCAGCGCCAGCAGGCGCGGGTTCACATGGGCGCGCCGCCAGGTGCCGGCAACCGCCTTGTTGGCCTCGGCCCAGGTCGGATAGATGTGGATCGTGCCCAGAATTTTGTTCAGGCCCAGGCCGTGCTTCATGGCCAGGACGAATTCCGCGATCAGGTCACCGGCGTGATCGCCCGCGATGGTCACGCCCAGGATGCGGTCGCGCCCCGGCGGGGTCAGCACCTTGACGAAGCCGCGCGCCGCCCCATCGGTGATGGCGCGGTCCAGGTCGGCCAGGTCATAGCGGGTGACCTCGACCGCGATGCCCCGGTCGCGGGCCTCGGTCTCGGACAGGCCGACGCGGGCGATCTGCGGATCGGTGAAGGTGGCCCAGGGGATCACGCGGTCATCGACCCTGAACCGCCTGAGGGTGCCGAACAGCGCGTTGACGCTGGCGAACCAGGCCTGGTGGGATGCGGCATGGGTGAACTGGAACGGTCCGGCCACGTCGCCCGCCGCCAGGATGTGGGGAAAGCGGGTCTGCAGGAAGGCGTTCGTGACGATGGTGCGGTCGGTCTCGATCCCCAGACGGTCCAGTCCGAACCCCTCCAGTCGCGCGCTGCGGCCCACGGCCACGATGATCTGGTCAAAGCCGATGCGGCGAGCCGCGCCGTCCCGTTCGACCTCGATCCACCTGCCCCCGTCGATGCCGCAGCGGATCGCGCGGTGCCCGGTCAGCACCGTCACCCCGTCGGCGCGCAGGGCGTCCGCGACCAGGGCCGACACCTCGGGGTCCTCGCGCATCAACAGGCGGGGGGCCATCTC
This sequence comes from Paracoccus sp. NBH48, assembly GCF_015390265.1. Classification (NCBI taxonomy): domain Bacteria; kingdom Pseudomonadati; phylum Pseudomonadota; class Alphaproteobacteria; order Rhodobacterales; family Paracoccaceae; genus Paracoccus; species Paracoccus sp. NBH48. The sequence goes on from NZ_VUOJ01000004.1 coordinate 15,326, forward strand.
GATCTGGGTGACGTCGGACCCCAGCCGCGCAAAGGCCTGCGCCAGCTCGCAGCCGATCGGCCCGCCGCCCAGCACGACCAGCCGCCGCGGCGCGTGGTCATGATCCGCCAGCCGCGACCACAGCGTCTCCGAGGTCAGCGGGTCGACCAGGTCCAGCCCCGGCAGCGGCGGCATGACGGGCCGCGCACCGGTCGCGATGATGATCGCCCGCGTGGTCAGCCGCCGCTCGGCACCTTGCGGGTCGGTGACCGCGACCGTCCAGGGGTCGATCAGGCGGGCGTGGCCCTGCAGCACATCGACCCCCAGCCCGGCATAGCGGTCGACGCTGTCATGGGGCGCGATGTCGGCGATGACCCGGCGGATGCGGTCCATGACCGCGCGAAACGGGACCGCGGGCGGTGTGTCGGCCAGCCCGAAGCGCGCGGCATGGCGCATCTGATGCGCCAGGGTCGCGCTGCGGATCAGCGCCTTGGACGGAACGCAGCCATGGTTCAGGCAGTCGCCGCCCATCGCGCCGGCCTCGATCAGGGTCACCTTGGCCTTGGTCGCCGCGGCGATGTAGGCCGAGACTAACCCGGCCGAACCCGCGCCGATCACCACCAGATTGCGGTCGAACCGCCGGGGTCGGGTCCATCCGGCATAGACGCGACGGCGGCGAAGGATGCCCACGATGGCGCGGGCGATCCACGGAAACACGGCCAGCGCCGCGAAGGACGCCAACAGGGGCGGCGACACGATCTCGGACAGGCTGTCCAGTGCGGCCAGCTGCGTGCCCGCGTTCACATAGACCGCGGTGCCCGCCAGCATGCCAAGCTGGCTGACCCAATAGAACGTCCGGGTCCGGATCGGCGTCAGGCCCATCAGCAGGTTCGTGGCAAAGAACGGCATCACCGGGATCAGCCGCAGCGAAAACAGATAGAACGCCCCGTCCCGCGCCAGCCCTGTCTCGATCCCCTTGGCCCGCGCGCCCAGCTGCGCCCGCACCCAGTCCCGCAGCAGGTACCGCGCCGCCAGAAAGGCCAGCGTCGCCCCGATGGCCGACGCGAACGAGACGATCGCCAACCCCGCCCAGAACCCGAACAGCGCGCCCCCGGCCAGCGTCAGCCACACTGCGATTGGCAGGGACAGCGCGGTGATCGCGACATAGGCGGCGGCGAACAGCGCCGCGACCAGCACCGGCCGCTGCTGCTGATACTCGGCCACGGCGGCCAGATGCCCGCGCAGCGACTGCAGCGTTACGTCCTGACCGCCCAGCAGCCACGACCCGGCTAGCACAAGCGTCGCGACAAGGATCAGCAGAACGGGTCTGGTCACGGCATGTCCTTCATCACGGCCTCGGGGCACCTATCCGACAGGTCGTCAGGATGCCCGAAGTCTTACCGGACCGCCGCTGCCCGCCCGGTCACGTCCCCGTGTACACGCGGCCCCGTCATCCCCGTCGGAGCCGTCGGAGCCGTCGGAGCCGTCGGAGCCGTCGGAGCCGTCGGAGCCGTCGGAGCCGTCGGAGCCGTCGGAGCCGTCGGAGCCGGATGGGTCTTTTGGCCTGTCATGTCCACACCTGAAGACAAGGCTGGTCAACGACGGCGCAATTCGATGCATCTACGGAACGGTAACGCCCTGCGGAAACCGGTCTCCAATGCCCCTTGGCATGACCGATCACGCCCCTGCCCGGCCCCAACGCGCGGCGATGGTCTGCGCCAGTCCGGCAAGATCGGGGGCCGTCACGTCAGGCTGCGGCACGCCCGGCAGCACCAGCGCCGCGTTCACGCCATGGGTCACCAGCGCGCCTTTGCCGCCCAGCGCCTGCATCCCGATCGTGTCCCAGACATGGCAGGCCACCAGGCAAAGATCGGACAGCGGTACCGCCAGTGCCTCGGCCACCAGTTGATAGTCTGGGGCGCGGGCTTGAATCGGTTGGTCGGCTGGACGCTGAAGCTGGCCTCGAAATACTGCGCCAGGCCCGAGCGGTCCAGCGCGGTCCCTCCCGCAGAGGGCGGCGAGTTGGTCAGTGTCACCAGACGGAACCCCCTGTCCCGCAGATGGACCAGCGCCGTCTCGGCATCGGGATGGGCGGGCAGCGTGCCCATCGTCCGGCGCAGCGCATCCTCATGCCCCTCGGTGATCGCCACGCCTCGAATCTCCCCGATCATGCGCAGCACCGCGACGGCCAAGGTGGCGAAATCGCTGCGCAGTCCGGTGATTGTCAGGGTCTGGGAATAGAGGATCAGCTGCGCGAACCAGTCGCGCATGACGGCCCCGTCGCCGAAGATGTCGTCGAACAGCGGACACAGGTGGTCCAGGTCCAGCAATGTCTCGTTGACGTCAAAGACCAGGATGGGGCGCGGGGGACATGGGGGCGATCCTGATCGGTTGACAATCATGCAGAACCAACAGTCGCGATTATCGTTCCTTGCGATTGCTCTCTGGCGAAGTTCTGGCCAATGCAGGTTGGGCGCCCCTGCTGACCACCATCGCAGGCGGCAGCCGATGCAGCCTTTCCGGTGGCGAATGGCGCGCCGTAACCCACGTTTTTTCATTGTCACCCGCATGATCCACTGCGCCTGGCCCTGACCGAGAACCAGTCAACCTATGGTGCGGTACTGGATGCCACATGGAAGGCGGTGCGGATCGCCATCGGACCGTCCATGGCCGGGTCTATCACCATCATTGTCTGTTCGTGCCACGCCGGGCCTGGGTCGCTAAAGCATCGGCCATGCATTCGCCTCAGCACCAGAAAGGTGCTGAAACCGTCCGCCATGGCGGTCCCGGTCATCGGCCTGTGGGGCCGCCTCGCCTTTGCCAACCTGCCGCCGCGTGAGGTCCAGGACGGACGGACGGTCGGCCCGAATGTGGTCGATGTCGCGCCTGCATTGGACATCCGGGCGTTCAATTTGGGCATTGAGTTGCGTACCGGGATCGGCGGCATGGTGCAGAGGATGCGGGTCTGACCGCTGCCCCCTGTAACCGTCCAGTGACACGCCAGTCGGGTCTCCATTCCGGATCAGGTGCGATCTCCCTCCCCCGACCACCCGTCCGCGCCAAGGTTTGGCAATCCCGGCACGTTCATGCCACAAGGCCCCCTCCGCAACGGGATCGGAAAGGATGCCATGTCGTCGTTCATGCAGCAGATCGCGGGACTGGACGCCGTGGCCCTGGCCCGTCGGCTGATCGGTGCGCGGCTGACCGTCCGCGGCGCCGGCGGCACCATCATCGAGACCGAGGCCTATGCCCCAGACGATCCCGCCTCGCACAGCCATCGGGGGCCGACGCCGCGCAACGCCTCGATGTTCGGGCCGGCGGGCCACGCCTATGTCTATCGATCCTACGGCATCCACCTGTGCCTGAACGTCGTGGCGACCCCCGGCGCGGCCGTGCTGATCCGCGCGCTGGACCCCGACACCGGCCTGGACCTGATGCGCGCCCGCCGCCCCGCCCCCCGCTGTGCAGCGGGCCGGGGCGGTTGACGCAGGCGCTGGACATCCGGCCCGACGACGACGGCGCCGCCTTCGACGGTCCCGATTTCGGCATCGTCCTGGCGGCGGCGGTGCCCGATCTGCTGGTCGGGCCGCGGATCGGGATCAGCCGGGCGCAGGACCTGCCATGGCGGTTCGGCCTTGCCGGGGCGGCGGGGCTCAGCCGGCCATTCCCGCGGGCGCGCCCGGATCGCTGACGGCGGGGCTGCGGAAAAGACACTGTGCATTCCCGCCGCCCTACAATACAGATGCGGGCCGACAAGCCGTCCAATGCCGGGGATCATCGATGGATTTGCACAGCAGCGACCACCCCAGGCAGGACCACGCGGCCTATCAGGCCGGACAGCATGATTTCCAGTCCGACATCCAGCGCCTGTCCGAGAACGAGCTGGTCGGGACGATCCTGGAGACGGTGATGCTGGCCACGCGGATGCGCTTTGCCGGGGTGGCGCGCGTCACCGCCGACCGGTGGGTCGCCTGCCGCACCGTCGACGACCTGAAATTCGGGATCGCCGCGGGCGACGAGATCGAGATCGGGTCGACCTTTTGCCAGACGGTCCGCAAGACCTCCGAGATGATCATCTTCAACGAGGCGTCGTCCGACCCGGTCTATCGCGACCATCCCATCGCCGCGGCCTTCGGAATCGTCAGCTATGCCTCGGTGCCGATCTTTCGCGGCGACGGCAGCTTCTTCGGCACGCTGTGCGCCATCGACACCGAAACCAAGGACGTGAACAACGCCCGCACCGTCGCGATGCTGAAGATGTTCGCCACCATCATCGGCGGCACGCTGGACACCGCCGAACGGCTGGACGCCCAGGAACGCATGATCGAACAGGAACGCAAGCTGGTCCGCATCCAGGAGGAGTTCACCGCCATCCTGGGCCATGACCTGCGCAACCCCGTCACCGCCCTGCGGTCGGGCATCCGCATGCTGGGCAAGGAGCCGCTGACCGAACGCGGACGCGGCCTGATCGGGCTGATGCAGTCCTCCCTGCACCGGATGGGAGAACTGGTCGAGAACATGATGCTGCATGCCAAGGCGCGGCTTGGCGACGGGATCACTGTCGCGGCCACGCCCGACGCCCCTCTGGGCGACGCCATCGCCCAGGTCGTGGCCGAGATCCGTCTGGCCGCGCCCCAGCACCGGGTCACGACCGAACTGGATTTCGGCGGGCCGGTCTGCTGCGATCCGTCGCGCATCGCGCAGGCGGTGTCGAACCTGGTGTCGAACGCCATCAACCATGGCGACGCCGACACCCCGGTGACCGTCCGTGGCCGCCGCACCGACGGCGCCGTCGTGATCGAGGTCCAGAACGAGGGCGAGCCGATCCCAGAGGCCGCCCAACGCGCCATCTTTCAGCCGTTCCAGCGGGGCCGGACTGCCGAAAGTTCCGGGCTGGGCCTGGGCCTGCACATCGCGTCGTCCATCGCGCAGGCGCATGGCGGCACGATCGCCGTCGCCTGCGGGGACGGCACGACGACCTTCAGCCTGACCTTTCCGGTCCTGCCCGCCTGACCGCGCGCGCCATCCGAAACGGTTGCCCCCCGTCGCCCCGATCGGCCATCCTGCCCCCTGACGCAATCGCCAGTCGGGACGATCGATGACCAGACCCCAAGGACGCCACCGGCTGCCCCCCATCGCGGTGATCGCGATCGCGCAGCTGTTCGGGACATCGCTATGGTTCAGCGCCAACAGCGCGGCAGAGGGGCTGATGCAGGCCTGGGGCGCGACCGCGGCCGATATCGGTCTGCTGACCAATGCCGTGCAGGCGGGCTTCATTGTCGGCACGCTGGTCATGGCGCTAGGCGGCCTGGCGGACCGGTTCGCCGCCAGTGCGATCTTTGTCGTCTCGGCCCTGGCGGGGGCGGCGTTCAACCTGGGTTTTGCATGGCTGGCCCAGGATGTCGCGACCGGCGCGGGGTTCCGGTTCCTGGTGGGGCTGTCGCTGGCCGGCATCTATCCCATCGGCATGAAGATGATCGTCAGCTGGGCGCCCGACCGCGCGGGACAGTCGCTGGCCCTGCTGGTGGCGATGCTGACGCTTGGCACCGCGCTGCCGCATCTGCTGCGTTCGACCGCGGGGGCGGTGCCGTGGCAATGGGTGGTCGCGACCTCGTCGGGTCTGGCCGTCATCGGCGCCGCGATGATCCGCGCCCTGGGCGACGGCCCGCATCTGGCGCGCCCCGCCCATCGCGGCAGCTCCGGCGCCCTGCGGGCCTTTGCCATTCCCCGGTTCCGTGCCGCCGCCTTCGGCTATTTCGGCCATATGTGGGAGCTTTATGCCTTCTGGACCATCACCCCCCTGCTGGTGGCCGCGACCGGTCTGGCGGACGCCTATCCGGGTCTTGGCGTGTCGGGCCTGTCCTTCCTGATCATCGGTGCCGGGGCCGCGGGGTGCCTGGCGGGCGGCAGCCTTGCCCGCGTCCTGGGCAGCGCGCCGATAGCCCTTGCGGCGCTGATCCTGTCCGGGGCCAGCGCCCTTTGCGTGGTCACGCTGTGGCCGGTGCTGCCGCCGGGCTGGCTTCTGGTCCTGCTGGTGGTCTGGGGCGCCACCGTCGTGGCGGATTCGCCGCAATTCTCGGCCCTCTCCGCGCGCGCCTGTCCGCAGGATGCGGTGGGGGCCTCGCTGGCCATCCAGAACGCCATCGGCTTTGCCATCACGGTCGCATCGATCGCGCTGACGACGGCGCTGTTCCAGCGCATCGGCCCCACGGCCGTCTGGCTGCTGATCCCCGGGCCCGTCGCGGGTGTCCTGGGCTTCCTGATCGCCACGCGACCCCGGCGGTGATCCCGATCAGGCCGGCAGGGCAAAGCGGTCGATGCGAAAGCCGTCATGCACCGTGCTGTCCGATGGTCCCAGGACATTCTGCAGAATGGCCACGGCCCGTGGTCCGTCCAGCGCCTCGTCGGTCGGGCCGGTCCAGTTGACGGCGATCACCGGGCCCGTCGCCCGGGCGCGCAGCCAGCCGCCAAGACCGGTGATCTCCTTGGGGGTCAGGAAATACAGCACCTCGGACAGCAGGACCAGATCGGGGCGCAGGTCCGGCAGGTCCTGGGGCGCGCAGCCCTGCAGGACGGTGACCTGCGGCAGGGGGTCCAGCACCTGCCGCGCCGACCGGATCGCGGCGGGGATGCAGTCCATCACCGTCAGGCGGTCGCACCGGTCGGCCAGCCGCCGCGCCAGCGTGCCATTGCCGCACCCGATCTCCAGCGCGGCCTTGAACGGGCCGTGCCCGATGGCGTCAAGCGTGGCGGCGTACTTGCCGGCCTCATAGGGGCTGGTGCGATGATCCCAGGGATCGTCACTGGCGGCATAGAGGCGGGCCAGATGGTCCAGCGTTTCCCTATGGGGCAATGACGATCTCCGGATGGGTCAGGAAATGGGCCTGATGGGTGTCGGTCATGACGAACCCCGTCGGGTCGTCGTCGATCAGCCCGGTCATCTGCGACCTGTGACAGGACAGCGCGCGCCGCTTGGCCGCCACCGCCGCATCCGAAGCCGCGATCAGCCGGACCTCCGCCGCGCGGTCGGTGAACCGCCCCCAGACCGGATATAAGGCCAGCGCGAGATCCGCCCGCATGGCGGCAAGGCGCATGGCAAGACGCGCGACCTGCTGATGATCGACATGCGGGTCGTGCACCCAGGTCGCAAGCACCAGCGCGTCGGGCGCGATCAGCGCCGACACCCGTTCCGCCGCCTGCGCGTCATCGGGGGCGGCACAATCGGGATAGCCAAGGCAGGTGACCCCGCGCCGCGGGCGCCAGGATCGCGCAGGCGGCGCGCAGTTCCGCCGCACGCGTCGCGGCCAGCACCGGGGCGGGCCAGCGCCGCGATCCGGGATGCGAGCGCGTGCCGTCGGTCACGCAGATGACGTGACACGGGGTGCCCCGCGCGGCCGCATCGAACAGCAGCGCGCCGCAGCCCAGCGTCTCGTCATCGGGATGCGGGGCCAGGATGACCAGCGGGCGGCCCCTGCACCAGCGAACCGGGCGTCAGCGACCGGGCGGATGCCGCATGGTCCAGAAAGCCGCTCATCCGATCCATCGCCGGTGCAGGTCGGGGTCGGCCAGGATCCGGTCCACCGATGACAGGGCCAGGGCATCCGGGCCCGCCTGCCGCAGGTACAGGCCCAGATCCCGCCGGATGCGGTCGGCCGGATGCGCCGTGGCGAATGACGCGGCCCCCAGCGCTTGGTCCATGTTGGCCAGCAAGGTCACGGCCTCGTCTGTCGTGCGCAGGCGGGCCAGGATCGCGGTCTGGGCATCGGCTGCCGTCGCGCCCGGACGCTCGATCCGGCAGACGGCCTGGGCCAGCCACAGTCGGGCCGTCTCGCAGGCCGTGATCATGCGGTGCAGGCGCATCGCCTGAAGGGGGGCATCCTGCTGGCCGCGGGCGCGCAGCTGATCGGCGGTCAGGGCCGTCAGCCTGCGCATCGCCCCCAGCTGAACCGCGGCATAGCGCCAGACGCCGCCGTGGAAATGCGGCTCGGTCAGATAGGCGTCGGGCGCGCCCAGGGTCACGGCCTCCGCCACGGCCAGCCCGTCCAGGTCGCAGCGACCCGATGCGGTGGCCTTCATTCCCGACATGTCCCATTCGTCGGGAAACAGCCGCCCGTCCAGCTGATCGCGCGCGAACATCAGCAGGTGCAGCCCGGCATCCGACCGCACGGTGACGATCATGTGGTCCAGCACGTCCGCACCGCTGGCGAACAGCTTCTGCCCGCGGATGACCGAACCCTCGATCCGTGCGGGGTCGGGACCGTCGGCACCCCAGATGCCGTAGAGCGCCCCCTGCGCCACGGGCGCGGTCGGGCCGCCGTGCAGCATCAGCAGCTTGACGGCGTTCACATGCCCCTCGAACAGCCGCCCGGCGGACAGGTTCGCGCCGCCCACCCGCTGCAGCGCGTCAAGCAGCCGCAGCGGATCACGCGGGTGATGGGCCAAGGTCAGGCATTCCGCCAACAGCCCGCTGTCGCGCAACGCCGCGGCCAAGGCAGGGCCCGACGGGCCGTCGGCACCGTCCGGCAGGGCATCGGCGATCATCCGTTCGGCACGGTCGATGGCGTCGGTCATCCGACCACCATCGCGGCGTGCCGGTCGGACCAGCGGGCAAAGTCCGGATCGACGGTCCCGTCGACCAGCGCCGCCAGATCCGCCAGCCGCGCCTCCAGGTCCGAGGCGCGCAGCGTCGGGCCGGCCGGAACGCTGCGGTCGGGATAGGCGCGGATGGACCCTGACATCGCCTCGGCCCACATCGCGCGCAGCGCGTCGGGCAGGATCATGGCCTGATCGGCCAGCGGATCGGCATCCTGCATCCGATGGCGCAGGCAGGCAGCCATGCCGCCATCGGCGCGCCCCTGCAGTCGCCCGGACACGCGCGCCGTCATGTCGCAGGAATAGCGGACGGCCAGCCCATGTGCCTCGGCTCGAAAGACGAGGGCGCGATCCTCTCCGAAATCCAGCGCCGGCAGGCCGCCGATGGCCCGGTACCGATCCGCGCGGATCGCCATCGACGCGCCGGATTCCATGTAATGCGGGGTCTGCGACTGCGCGGCCTGGCGCCCCGCCACCTGGTCCAGCCGGTGGCGGACCCTGCGCAGCAGCGCGCTGTAGGCCTCCTCGGCCCGGGTGATGCGCGCGCCCGAAGGGGTGGCCAGAACATGCGGGACATCGGCGCTGATCGATCCGCAGACCAGATCGGCCCCGTCACCCATCGCGTCCAGCGCAGCCCGGATCCAGCCCTGCGCCGGGATCGCGTCGGCATCCGTCGTCATCAGCAGCCCACCGGTCCTGGCGGCCAGGTCCATCGCCACCCGCCGGGCGCGCCCGGCACTGGCGGTCGATACCGGAAAGATGACGGAATGCACCGACACCTGCAGCGCAGGGCTGCGAAAGGACCGGGCGATCCGTTCGCTGGCATCCGTGCAGTTGTTGGCCAGCACCAGGGCAGTAACGGGCAGATCACAGGCTTGGGCGGTCCCGGCCAGCGCCTCCAGCAGCCGGTGCAACCGCTTGGCCTCATCGCGCACGGGGATGGCGATGGCAACGTGGCGCAGTGCGGGACGGGTATCGTGCCAAGGGGTCATGAGCATCCGTATCGTGCAGGAAGGTCCGGCCGGGGCGGTCGACCGGCGACGGATGCATGACCGGATTGTCCTGCGCATCCGCCTGCAAAACGGACGCATGACAGGGCAGTTCCTGAACCTGCGCCTGATAAAGATCAGGCTTCATGGCATCGGTTCCCTGAAATCGGCGTGATTTCAGCAGGCTATGGACAAGTACAGGACGGCGACTTTCTTCAGGCGCAGTGTCCCGCCTGCGTTCCATCAGCCGGTGATGGCCTTTCCCCTTGTCCAGGCGTCTTCTGCCGCTGTCCTGACCGACCGCAACGGGTGGGACAGGCGAGGACCGACAGGTCTTACCTCAAGCCCCGGTCCGTAGCCCCATGCCGCGGCACGCTCTGCCTGCGACGGGGTCATCCGCGGCGCCGATCCGTAGTCCAGATTGCCGTCCCGGACCGTCGCGTCCATCCGGGACGGGGAAAGCGACATGAAGGCGTGAACGCTGCTCACCACCGCCGCGGGCGATGCCACCAGATCCTCGTACCGGATGACCATGGCCGCGTGCAGGTGGGACAGGTCCTGCTGCATCTGAGAGTGCGCGTCCAGCCAGTGGTCAATCAGCTGATGGGCTGGCCCATCGACCCATTTCGCGACCGCCGCCGCCACGGCCTCGGGGTGGCGGATGATCAGCACGAATTGCGACAGCGGGAACAACTGCTGGTACAACCGTGTCCGCGTCAGGTTCACCGGCGACTTCTCGACCCGCCACGGACGATCGCCGTCGAACCATGGGTTCCAGTCGTGTTCCAGGCGCAGGCGGGTCTCCAACCGGTCCAGCGGGTGGCCCTCGGTCAGGTGCTGACGCGGATCGGTAGCGAAATGCATCGGCCGGCCGTGCTGCGCGGTATGGGGGATGGCGCCCTGCAGATAGCATCCCTCGTTCTCGGGCACCGGCGCATCGCTGATTGCAGCCACCGCATCATGCGCCGCCACCAGCCGCGTCAGAAGCGATGTCCCGGACCGGTGCAGGCCACCGATGAACAGATAGCGATGATGCTGCATCAGGATGCCGTTCCCCTGTCGAAATATCGCTTGATCGTCTTCAGGCCGAGGTCGTTGAAAGACCCGCGGACGGCATGCCGGCCCGCGGGTCTTTCGGGATCGCGATGGGTCAGGCCCGGGGGGCGACCTCGCCCTCTTCCTCGCCGTCCCAGTAATGGATGCGCACGGCGGCGATCTTGATCAGCGCCATGCCCGGCGTATCGATGCCATCCGGAAACCACCGTTCCAGATCGCTAGTCCAATGGTCGGCGAACGTGGCCTTGTCGCGGATGATGCCGGCCTCGCCCTCGACGGCCACGAACAGCGGCGGCGCGCCAAGAATGCCTGCGCGCCCCTGGAACGACAGGGCGACATGGGGGTCGCGTTCGATGTCGGACACAGTACGCGTGTCGTCATAGGTAAAGTAGTAGCTGTCGCCATCCCATTCGACATCGGAATTGTTGCTCATGGGACGGGTGGCAAGCTGGCCACCCTCGGTCCGGGTGGTCAGCATCGCAAAGTCGATCTTGCCCATCGCCTTTGCCAGATCGCCTATGGTTCTGTCGGACATGTGAACTCCTGACTGCCGTATCGGCTTCTGGCACATGAACGCGCGGCCGTGGTCATTCGATCCATGCCCCCTGCATCGCGGTGATCCTTCGCGCGATCATCGGCATTCACATGACCGGCAGGGTGCGGCAACCCACGCGCCGGTCGGAGGTTGTCCTTTGCTCCGTTGTCGGAGCCAGCATCAGGAGCACGACGATGACCCCAACCTTTCCAGGGATTGCCTTGGCGACCGCGCTGACGCTTGCCTTGGCCGCACCCGTCGCGGCCGATCCGGGCCGCGGGCGCCATCACGACAACGACCGCAACCATGCCCATCAGGGGTGCCCGCCGGGCCTTGCCAAGAAATCGCCGTCCTGCATTCCACCCGGTCAGGCAAAGCGCGATGACATCCGCTATGGCCGCGGCGTCGGCGACAGGCTGCGCGTCGAGGACTATGTCCTGGTCCGCGACCTGAACCGTTACGATGTCGAACGCCGGGAGGGTTGGCGCTATTACCGCAGCGACGATCAGTTGTACCGGGTCGATGCCGAGACGCGTCAGATTCTGGCCGTGATCAACCTGGCCCGCGCGCTTTTCAACTGAAGATTGCACTTTATGCATTTGTGAACGGACCGGTTCGGAACCGCCGATCCGTGCGGCAAGTTTGCACCGCATCATCGGGCAGCATGCCCGAGAGGCAGGAGATTACCATGAAAGCGTATCTTGTTCCGACCTTGGTTGCGGCCCTGACGGTTGCGGGGGCCGCCTCGGCGCAGACGACGGCCACCGTTGCCACGGATTTGAACGTCCGGTCCGGCCCGGGCGTCCAGCACGGCGTGATCGGCGCCATCGGCGCGGGGGACGAGGTGTCGGTCCTGGGCTGCATCGACAGCGCGAACTGGTGCCAGGTCAGTGATGACGGTCTGGAAGGCTGGGCCTATGGCGACTATCTGAACGTCAAGGCGGGCGACGAGGTCGTGTCGCTCTATCCCAACCGCGAGACGGTCGGTGTGACCATCATCGAGGCCCCCGTCGAGGACCCGACCACCGGGCAGGACGCCGCTGTGGGCGGTCTGGGCGGCGCCGCGATGGGTGCGCTGATCGGCGGCCCGGTCGGGGCGGTGGCCGGTCTTGCCATCGGCGGCGCGACCGGTGCTGCCGCAGCCGAGGAGCCCACGACCGAAGTGACCACCTATGTCACGTCGAACACGGTGGATCCCGTCTATCTGGACGGCGAGGTCGTGATCGGCGCGGGCGTTCCGGAAAACGTGATGATCTACGAGATCCCGGATCAGCCGGATTATCGCTATGCGCAAATCAACGGCCAGACGGTGCTGGTGAACCCTCAGGATCGTCAGATCATGTATATTTATCGCTGACCTTCGCGGAGACGGCGGGCGTGGCCTTTGGCTCGTGCCCGCCGGACAGAGTGTTCTGAAAGCGTAGGGCTGACGGTCGCGGCCCATTCACCCAGTCATTGGGTCTACCGGCAAGGGCAATTTCGCGTTTCAGCCTGTCCACGACAGATCGACCACGTCAGCCCGATTTCGCGGAACCTTACAGGTCGCAATCTGAAATCGGCTAACGCCCATCCCCACCGTCCGCTGTTCCACAGTCACCGCTGCGCCCTGATGCCGGGCGCAGCGTGTCGTCACATCGCCTCCAGCTGGTCGACCGCTTCCTGACAGGCAGCCTCGTCCCCTTCGGCAAGGGCGCGTTCCGCATCGGCGATCAGGCTGTCGCGATCGGGCATGGCCTCGTCTCCCTCGGCCTCTTCCGCGGCGGTCGGTTCGCCTTCCTGCTGCGCCTGGACGTCGCTGCCGGACATGGCGACGGCCGTTCCGGGCTCTGCCTCCGTTCCCTCCAGCGGCGCAAGCGAGCCGTCCTTGGCGATGCCCTCGCCCGACGCGCTGTCGGCCCCATTGGCTGCAGGCATGTCGGCTGCGGGCATGTCGGCTGCGGGCATATCGGACGACGCATCGGCCGACGCATCGGGGGCATCCGCTTGGGTGTCATCGCCCGCCGGTTGCTCCAGCGGCGCCAGCGATCCGTCCTTGGCAATGCCCTCGGTCCCGCCTGACGCAGCACCGGTGTTGTCGCCGGTCATCGCGGCGGTATCGGTAAAGCGTGCCAGATCGGCGGCGCAATCCGCCTGCGCCATGCCGGCAAATGCGCAGATCGCGCAGCCGGCCATCCAGGTCATCGAATACTTCATGTCTCGTCTCCCATGATGCAGCGTCTCCTCCTCAGAAGACGTAACGAAGCTCCTGCCTGCGCCCGATGTTCCAGCAGATAACCTATAACGTTTGCTAATCGGCACCCTTCCAGCCGGGCAGTCGGCACCGAACGCCGCGACCGGCCAAGCCGATGAAAGGCAACGGGTTCGCCCGAACGGCGCATGACACAGAGTGCAAAACCTGCCCCAGCAACGCTGACATTAATCAAGTTGCGTGGTCGTCAACCCTGACCTTAGCTGAAACATGTCGTGAACATCGCGATGTCCTACGGCGTTCTCTTTCAGCGGCGGCCCCATGCATTCTCGTCGTCTTGTCGTCATCTCGGATCATTGCAGCCATGGTCCGCCGGTCCCGGTGACGCATCCGGCGCAGATCGACACCATCCTGCCGCCGCCCCCGACGGGACAGGTCACCGTCACCGGCGGCTATCTGGAACGCCTGCCCTTGGCAGCCATCGCGGCGGGCATCGTCGATACAGCCGAGATCTGGAGCTTTGCCGGGCGCTGCGGCGAATCCGATGCCAGCCAGGGCCTTGCCGCGGGCCGGGCCGATCCGGACCGCCCCGGCCTGACGCGGCGCGTCTTTCGCGCCGACGCGCATGACGCCCCGTACGGATCGGCCGAGGCGGTGCGCCATCTGCAGCAGACCGGCGCGCCCGACATCCTGTGCGTCTGGGGGCTGGGGGTCGGGCATGACATTATGGATGCGGCATGCGGTGCGGTCACCATCTACAATTCCATCGACGCCCCGGCACTGCGGATCCCCGACGACCTGGTGGCGCGGTTCGACCTGTTCCTGACCGGCGCCCCTTGGCAATCGGCCGAAATAAGGGCGCGCATCCCCGGCGCCCGCACGCGCGTTCTGCCCATCGGCCCGAACTTTGCGTCCGACGTGACCTTTCATCCGACCGGTGCGGCCAAGGATCGCGACGTGGTCTATGTCGCCTGCGCGCAGCCGTACAAGCGCCACGACATCCTGTTCGACGCGATGGAGCGCCGCCCCGGCACCACGGCCCTGCTGGTGGTCGGATACGGCGACGACGACCTGCGCGCCGACGCCGACCGCCGCGACCTGGACGTCGAGATCGTGGGCCCACCGGGGGTGGATCATGATGCCGTCAACCGGCTGATCAACCGCGCCCGCGTCGGCGTGGTCTGCGGTCAGCATGACGGCGCCCCTGCGATCCTGACCGAATATCAGCTGGCCGGCCTGCCGGTGCTGGCCAATGCGGACCTGGTCTGCGGGCTGGACCACGTGCCTGCATCGGCCGGGACCATCGCATCCCCCGGCGCGCCCTTTGCCGCCGCGCTGGACGGGCTGCTGGCATCGCCGCCCGCCGATCCCCGCCCCAACGCGATCGCCCGATGGGGCTGGCGCGCCAGCATCGCCTGCCTTGGCCAAGACATCGACGCGATCCGCAGCGGTCGCCGGAAGGAGCCGTCATGACGCCCCGCGACCTGTCGCACCCCGCGACGACCGACAAGCCCGCCCTGATCTGCCTGTCGCATCTGCGGTGGGATTTCGTGACCCAGAGGCCCCAGCACCTGATGGACCGCTTTGCCCGCGATTACCGCGTGCTGTTCTGGGAGGAGGCGATCCCCACCACGCATCACCTGCCCTATCTGGAGTTCCACGCCTTTCACGGCACGACCGTCCAGGCCGTGCGCCCCCGCATTCCCGACCGCTGGTCGCCCCAGGATCAGGCCGCGGGCCTGGTGGATCTGTTCGACCAAATGCTGGCGCTGAACGGGATCGTGCGCCCGGTCCTGTGGCTGTACACGCCGATGATGTGGCCCGTCGTGCAGCATGTCGATGCCGCAGCCGTGGTTTATGACTGCATGGACGAGCTGGCCTCGTTCCGCTTTGCGCCGCCCGCGCTGGCCGGGTTGGAGGCCGCGCTGATGGCCTCGGCGGATCTGGTGACCACCGGCGGCTGGTCCCTGTGGGAGGCGCGGCGAAACGATCACGCCAACATCCACGCCTTCCCCTCCTCGGTCGAGACGGGCCATTTCGCGACCGCACGGACGAGACCTGCCGAACCTGACGATCAGGCCGGCCTGCCCGGTCCGCGGCTTGGCTGGTACGGGGTGATCGACGAACGCGTCGATCTGGACCTGATTGCGGGACTGGCCGCGGCGCGGCCCGACTGGTCGGTGGTTATGATCGGTCCGGTGGTCAAGATCGACCCCGCCAGCCTTCCCCAGGCGCCCAACCTGCATTGGCTGGGCCAGAAGAGCTATGACCAGCTGCCCGCCTATCTGGCGGGGTGGGACGTGGCGCTGATGCCCTTCGCGATGAACGAGGCGACGCGCTACATCTCTCCGACCAAGACGCCGGAATATCTGGCCGCCGGATGCCCGGTCGTGTCCACCCCGGTGCGCGACGTGGTGCGCCAGTACGGCCATCTGCACGCGGTCCGCATCGCCGACGGCCCGGCGGCCTTTGTCGCGGCCTGCGCCGATGCGCTGGCGGATGCCACGGCCGACATCTGCACCGAGGCCGACGCGGTGCTGGCCCGCCAAAGCTGGGACCTGACGCAGGCCCGCATGGCGGCGCTGCTGGACCGGGCGGTCGACCGACGCCGGCGGCCTGCCGTGCCCCGCCCCCGCCGCGCGCGGCCCCGTCCCGACGTGACCGTCTGCGGCGCGGGGTTTGCCGGCGCGGTCATGGCGCGCCAGCTGGCCGAACAGTCGGGCAAGCGGGTGCTGGTCGTCGACCGGCGCGACCATATCGGCGGCAACGCCTTTGACGAACAGAATGCCGACGGCCTGCTGATCCACCGCTATGGCCCGCACATCTTTCACACCAACGCCACCGAGGTCGTCGATTTCCTGTCGCGCTTCACCGAATGGCGGCCCTATGCGCACCGCGTGCTGGCCGATCTGGGCGATCGCCGGGTGCCGATGCCGATCAACCGCACGACGCTGAACATGCTCTATGATGCCGGGCTGACCGGCGACGCGGACACCGCCGCCTTCCTGGCGGCGCGCGCCCGGCCCGTGGACCCGATCCGCACCGCGCGTGATGTCGTCGTCTCGGCCGTGGGGGACGATCTGTACCGGCTGTTCTTCGAGGGTTACACCCGCAAGCAATGGGGGCTGGATCCGTCCCAGCTGGACCCCTCGGTCACGGCGCGGGTGCCGACGCGCACCGATACCGACGACCGCTATTTCACCGACCGGTTCCAGGCGATGCCGCGCGACGGCTATACCGCGATGTTCGCGCGCATGCTGGACCATCCGGGGATCGACGTGCGCACGGGCACCGATTTCCATGACATCGACCCGGCCGATCGCGGCGCGCTGACCGTCTATACCGGGCCGATCGACGCCTATTTCGGCCACCGCTTCGGCGCACTGCCCTATCGCAGCCTGACCTTCGCGCACGAGACCCTGCCCCAGCGCCAGTTCCAGCCGGTGGGTGTCGTGAACTATCCCGACCCGGACGTGCCCTTCACGCGGATCACCGAATACAAGCACCTGACCGGGCAGGACCACCCGATGACGGCGATCACCCGCGAATATCCGTCGGACAGGGGCGATCCCTATTATCCCATCCCCTGCCCGGAGAACCAGGCGCTGTTCCGCCGCTATCGGGCGCTGGCCGATGCGGAACCGAACGTGATCTTTGCCGGGCGTCTTGGCAGCTACCGCTACTACAACATGGACCAGGTGGTGGCCCAGGCCCTGGCGCTGCACCGGCGCATGATGGCGGTCCCCGTGCATGCCTGACCGGTTGCTGCTGGTCACCGACAGCGCCGAACCGTCGGGCGTGGGCGCGCATATGGTCGCCTTGGCCGCCGCGCTGGCGGAGCGGGGGCTGCGCCCGGAGACGCTGTGGCCCGACCATCCGGCGGGCCGCGCCCTGGCTGCGCAGGTCACAGCGGCGGGCGGCATGGCCGCGGTGACGGACACCGGGGTGATGGCCCGGGCGGTTGCGGACTGGGCGGGGCAAGGCCGCGGAACGGTCCATGTGCACGCCGGCATCGGGTGGGAGGGGCACGCCCTGACCCGCGCGGCCCATGCCGCCGGCGCGACCGTGCTGCGGACCGAACATCTGCCCTGGCTGCTGACGGACCCCGATCAGATCGCCGAATACCGCGCCGCGCTGGCCGGGGTGCATGGCGTGATCGCCGTGTCGCGCCAGGCCGCGGACGGGTGGCGCAGGGCGCTTGGCTCGGGAACATCCGTCCGCGCGGTGCCCAACGGCATCCACCACCGCCCTGCGCCACAGGCGGACCGCGACGACCGGATGATCCTCTGCGTCGGTCGCCTGACCCCGCAAAAGGCGCAGCGCGTCCTGTTGGGGGCGCTGGCCCGGCTGCGGCGGGGCGGCGGCGATGCGCGGGTCGTGATCGTCGGCGACGGTCCGGGCCATCTGCTGCTGGACCGCGCGATCCGCCGATTGGGCCTGCAGGACCACGTGACCTTGGCCGGGCAACGCGACGACGTGCCCGCGCTGATGGCGCAGGCCGGCATCCTGGCCCTGCCCTCGCGGTTCGAGGGGCTGCCGCTGGTCGCGCTGGAGGCGATGGCCGTGGGCCTGCCCGTCGCGGCCAGCCGGATCGGCGGCACCGTCGAGGCGCTTGGCCCCGACCACCCCTGGCTGCACCCGCCGGGCAACAGCCGCGCCCTTGCCGACCACCTGGCCGCGGCGCTGCGCGATCCGCAGGCGCGCGCACGCGTGGCCCGGGCACAGCAGGACCGTTTCACCGCGCATTTCACCGCCGCCCGCATGGCCGGCGACACCCTGGCCGCCTATCGCGCCGCCCGCGCAAAGAAGGAAAAACCGCCTATGGACCGTATCAGACTGGGCTTCATCGGGGCGGGCGGCATCGCGCATCGCCATTTCGGCGTGCTGCAGACCATGCCCGACGTCCAGGTCGTGGCCATCTGCGACACCGACCCCGCCCGCGCGCAGGAGGCCGCAGACCGCATGGGGGCCACGGCCCATCACGATCACGATGCGATGCTGGCCGCGCATGATCTGGACGCCGTCTACATCTGCGTGCCGCCCTTTGCGCATGGGGCGCCCGAACGGGCCTGCATCGCGCGGGGACTGCCGTTCTTCGTCGAAAAGCCGATCACCCTGGACGTCGATCTGGCCCAGCGGATCGCGGCAGAGGTCGAGCAGGCCGGGCTGATCACCGCCGTCGGCTATCACTGGCGCTATCTGGACACGATGGACGAGGCGCGCGCCCATCTGGCGACCAATCCCGCGCATCTGATGCAGGGATTCTGGATCGACCAGACGCCGCCGCCGGAATGGTGGTGGCGGGCCGACGGATCGGGGGGCCAGGTCGTCGAACAGGCGACCCACATCATCGACGCGGCGCGTTTCCTGGCCGGCGACGTGACCGAGGTGTTCGGCCTGTCCGCGCGGCGCGACCGCGACGACTTTCCCGGCCTGACCGTGCCCACCGCCACCGCGGCCACGCTGCGCTTTGCGTCGGGGGCGGTGGCCAACCTGTCGTCGACCTGCCTGATGCGGTGGAACCACCGCGTTGGCCTGCATGTCTTCAGCGACGCCATGGCGATCGAGATCACCGATCACGACCTGATGGTCGACGTGGGCCAGGGCCGACCCGTCCGGCGGGCCAGCGGCGATCCGGTCTGGCGCGAGGACCGCGATTTCGTCGAGGCCGTCATGGGCCGCGAGAACCGCATCCGCTGCGACTATGCCGAGGCGCTGCTGACCCATCAGGTCGCGCTGGCCGTGGGCCGGTCGGCCGAAACCGGAACCCTTGTGCGGATGGAGGGGCTGCGGGCCGACCCGCAGCCCACCTTTTGTCCTGCCGCTGCGGCGGGCGCCGACGATGCCGCATGAACATCGCCACATCCGGTCGCTGGCCATCCTGGACCAGGGCCGTCCGGGCTTCTTCGGCTATGACGAAGGGCCGGCGGGGGACGGGCAGGTTCGGCTGGACCTGCTTTATACCGGGCTGTCGGCGGGGACCGAGCTGACCTTCCTGAAGGGGACCAACCCCTATCTGCACAGCCGGTGGGACGATGTCGCGGGCCGCTTCGTGCCCGGCGAGCCGTCGGCCCGGTTCCCGGTCAACTTCCTGGGCTATATGGAAAGCGCCCGCGTAATCGACGCGCGCGCGCCGGGCTGGCGGAACGGTCAGGTGGTCGGCACCGCCTTCGGTCACAAGACCGGACATACCGCCGATCCGTCCCACGACCTGCTGACGGCGCTGCCCGACGGGATGGACCCGATGCTGGGCATCTTCGTGGGCCAGATGGGACCGATCGCCGCAAACGGCATCCTGCATGCCGATGCCGAGGCCTTCGGCGCCGCCGTCCCGCATCTGGGCGCCAGCCTGGACGGGCGTCCCGCGCTGATCTGGGGTGGCGGCACGGTGGGCCTGTTCTGCGCGCTGTTCGCGCAGGCCGCCGGCGCATCCGAGGTGGTGGTCGTCGATCCCTCCCCCTTCCGCCAAGACATCATCCGCAAGCTGGGCATGACACCGATGGACGAGGACGCGGCCGTGGCCCATGCCAAGTCCGCGTGGCACGACCGTCACGGCGGCCGCGGCGCCGAGGTGGTGTTCCAGACCCGGGCCCATTCCGACAGCCTGCACCGCGCGCTGGCCGCCCTGCGCCCGCAGGGCACGGTGATCGACCTGGCCTTCTATCAGGGCGGCCTGCCGGACCTGCGCCTGGGCGAGGAGTTCCACCACAACGGCCTGCGCCTGATCTGCGCCCAGATCAACCGCATGCCGCGCCGTCTGGCCGCCGACTGGAACCAGCGGCGGCTGGCCGCGGAAACCGTCCGCCTGCTGGAGCGCATGGGCCCCGCCGTCCGCCAGCACCTGATCACCCATGTCGTGCCCTTCGACGAGGCGCCGCGGTTCCTGGAACGCCTGGTGGCCGAGCGGTTCGATTTCCTCCAGGTCGTCTTTGCGACCTGATCCCGCCAAGGAGCGATCCGATGAACGACGATCTGAACCAGCCCTGGGGCGTTCAGCCGCCCCAGGGCCTGCCCGTCCCGCACCCTGACGCCGGCAAGATCCGCATCCTGTTCGTCCTGGCCTGGCTGGTCGTCGGCGGAGAGGAGACGGAACTGCGCCTGCTGGCCCGCACGCTGCCGCGCGACCGGTACCGGATCGACGTCATCCCCTGCTTTCGCAAGGAGGGGATGCCCGACCAGACGACCGACCAGCTGCGCGCGCTTGGCATCCATGTCGACACGACGCCCTATGCGCTTGGGTTCGACGACACCATCGACTATCTGCGCCGCAAGATCTGCGGGGCCGACGTGGTGGTCAGCTGTCAGAACGTCGCCGACATCTATCCCGCGATGGAGCGTCTGGCCCTGCGCCCGCCGCTGATCGAACATGGCGGGCTGGTCAGCGAGGCGCTGGCCGGGCCCAAGCACCTTACCACGCGCTATGTGGGCGTCTGCGACAGCATCCGCGCGGCGGCGGCGGGACGCATGCCCGACCGGCCCGACCATGCGGTCGAGATCCCGTCGATGGTCGATCTGACCGAGTTCGATCCGGCGCGCCGGGCACCCATCCGCGCGGCGCTTGGCATCGCCGACGACCAGGTGCTGATCGGATGGGTCGGCCGCCTGGACCGCAAGAAGCGGGTCGAGGATTTCCTGGCCGCCGCGATGCGCGTCGCCGCCAGCCATCCGCAGGCGCGGTTCGTCGTCATCGGCGGGCCGGACGCCTTCATGCCGGAATACGCGCTGCAGCTGCAGGCGCTGGCGGCACCCCTTGGCGACCGCGTGATCTTTACCGGCGACCGGGCGGACGTCCCCGACCTGCTGGCGGCGATGGATGTCTTCTGCTGGCTCAGCCGGGGCGAGGGCATGCCCCATGTCATCGCCGAGGCCGGGGCCGCGGGCCTGCCCGTCATCGCCACCCCCGACAACGGCGCCCTGCAGCAGATCCGCGACGGTGTCAGCGGCCTGTTCGTGCCGCACGAGGATCCCGGGGCGGTGGCCGCCGCCATGCGTCGGCTGATCGACGATCCGGCCCTGCGGCACGGCTTGGGATCGGTGCTGCAGGCCCATGTGCGCGCAACCTATTCCGCCGCGGTCGTGGTGCCGCAATGGCAGGCGCTGATCGACACCGTTCTGGCCGAACAGGCCCCGGCGAAGGCGCCCACGCTGTTCGCCAGCGTGATCCAGGGGGGATGGGAATCCTCGACCCATCGGCGGCGCGACGGGCGGCGGCTGGATGTCATCGCGGCCATCGGTCACGACACCCATGCCGCCCAGGATTACCTGCAGCTGCAAGGCCTGTGCATCCGCACCTGCCGCGACGCCCTGCGCTGGCCGTCGATCGACGCGGGCGGCGCGCTGGACCTGGGATCCTGGACCCCGATGCTTCAAGCGGCGCGCGACACCGGCACGCAGGTGATCTGGGACATGATGCATTACGGCTGGCCGGACGATCTGGACGTTTGGTCCCCGGCCTTCGTCGACCGCTT
Source organism: Paracoccus sp. NBH48 (assembly GCF_015390265.1). Lineage (NCBI taxonomy): Bacteria > Pseudomonadati > Pseudomonadota > Alphaproteobacteria > Rhodobacterales > Paracoccaceae > Paracoccus > Paracoccus sp. NBH48. The sequence goes on from NZ_VUOJ01000004.1 coordinate 37,133, forward strand.
TGCCCGGCTGGCCCGCGCCGCCGGTCGGCACCATCGCCAGGTGACGGATGCCGTCCCCTTCTGGTGCCCGGTGAACGAGATCAGCTTCCTGTCCTGGGCCGGCGGGGATGCGGGCTATCTGAACCCGTTCGCCGGGGGCCGCGGGTTCGAGCTGAAGGTCCAGCTGGCCCGCTGCTATCTGGCCGCCCGTGCGGAGCTGCTGGCCATCGACCCGCGGGCGCGCTTCGTCACCGCCGAGCCGCTGATCGCGGTCCAGCATGCCGATTGGACCGGCCGCCCGCTGTTCGAGGCGCATGGCTGGCACGACGCCCAGTTCCAGGCCTTCGATCTGATCGCGGGCCGCATCTGGCCGCAGATCGGCGGGTCCGAGGCCGCGCTGGACGTGGTCGGCGTCAACTATTACTGGAACAACCAATGGATCCATGGCGGCCCGCCCATCGACGTCGACCATGCGCTGCACAGCCCCCTGTCAGATCTGCTCGTCGAGGTCGCGGCGCGCTATGACCGCCCCGTGATGCTGGCCGAGACCGGGACCGAAGGCGCGCGCCGCGCCGCGTGGTTCGATCATGTCATGACCCAGACCCATCACGCCCGCCATCGCGGTGTCCGGGTGGAGGGGGTATGCCTCTACCCCATTGCCGACCACCCCGGATGGGACGACGACCGCATGTGCCCGAACGGCCTGCTGGGCGCAGACCCCAGCAGCGGCACACGCGACGTCCACGTCCCCTTGGCACGCATGTTGCGAGGCGTGTCACATTGGTAATGTCGAGGGATATGAGCACAGACCCGCCGCAGCGCTGGTTATCCAGTTTCAGCGAAATGCGTTAGCTTGGTATCCCAAGTGAATCATCGCTAGAAGTGGCGTTGACCTATCAACCAGTCTGAATTGGTTCGGCAAGGTTTACCGGTAGAACCGATATTTCACGCATCTGTTTGCAGGTAAGGGGCTGACTGGATCGCAGCCTCTGACACCTTGTTGACTACGTTTATTGCGATCCGGTCATGCGTTTCAGCTGCTGATCATCAGTCAGCCGTTCGATGCCAAAAGCTTCCAATGCTTTGACGATGATGTTCGTGGGCGAATCTCCCGCTTCGGCTGCCGCGGTCTCCAAGCCACGGCGAAGGTCGTCGGGAAGGTCAATTGGTGGGGTCGAAACCGGTCATGTTCCGCTCTCCTGTATCGTTTCATTGAACATGTCAGCGCGTCAGGCGGTTCCCAAGCTTGCACGTCCTGTCAGGTCTCCTCACCGATAAGCCAGGCGCCACTCCTGAGGTTACAAGCACTCGAGAAAGCAACATACTGCGTCCGAGTTTCCAAATACGGTCGGGAATGGATCGGTCGTCGCTGGTGGCACGACGCCTTCGAACCAGCGCTTTGCCCGAAACGTTGACGTCGTCATGGCTAGGAACATTTGCTGCGGCTGCCGGTTGGCGGACCTCCACCGACAAGGAGGATCCGATGAACCACCCACGCGTCTTTGCAGTCATATCCGCCGACGCCGTCCCGACCCCGTCAAGGCTCAGGCTCGCTCCACCTGTCATTGACGCCACGCCGCCGATCCTGCCGGCAAGCGACCTTCTCGGGTGGAACGTTCATATGACAAACAGGCGTATGCCAGCCGGCACGGCAAGCAGCTGCGTCATCCGGTACCTCTGCCAGCATCACACTGCCGCCGTGACTGCTGACAGAGTGCCAAGCGTCGATGATATCGCCAACCATGCCGCCGCCGCAAAACCCCTGCGCGCAAGGCAGGCAAGCCCGACGTTCGATCTCAGCTTACCGGCCAGCCAGATCTCCGACCATGAGCCGCCCCTGACCGTGCGTAGAGCCCCTGCCCCCGACATCACCGAACAGCTGCTTTGGAGCGTGCCCATGGGCGCCACGCCGACCATCGGCACGCCTTTGAATGGACATTAAATGGGGAATGACGGAATGCAGACCTGGTTGTGCCTGTCCGGCGGAAACGCATTGGGGGCCTTTCATGCGGGCGCATGGAAGGCCATTCAGGACGCAGCGCTGAACGTCACACGCATCTCGGGCGCCTCGATCGGGGCGATCGTCGCGGCGGTCATCGCGGGCAATCCGCCAGACCGGCGGGTCGAAAGCCTGGACCGCTTTCTCAACGACATCGCTCAGTCTGCCTTGTCCGGAAGCGGGCGCCGCCGGTTGGTCACGGGCACGCTGCTGTTCGGAAACCCTGCGCTGTTCAGCCCATCGGTCCCCGGGTTGGCCGAGATCCTCCCCGGCGTGCCGCCCGACAGGGCAGTCTTCCATCGCAGGGCGACCCGTCGGCTGATCGAGGAATACGTGGATTTCGATCTGCTGAACGCGGGCGGCATCGAGGTCACCGTGACCGCGACGGATGCCGAAACCGGCACCGTGGCGGCGTTCCGCAATACGGTGGAACCGCTGACGGTGGATCATCTTATGGCCAGCAGCGCGTTGCCGGTCCTGTTCCCCCCTGTCACCCTGAACGGGCGGCATTTCATGGATGCGGGCCTGGCCGAGAACCTGCCCCTGCGCACGCTGCTGGATCGAGATGACGACGCCCTGATCCTGGCCTGCGATCTGTACAGCGCAGCGGGGCCGCTGCGCCAGACGATGGACGGCATCGCCGACCGGGCACAGGAGCTTGCCTTCGGGTGCCAGTCGCGCCGCGCGATCGCGGCGTGCGACCTGACCGGACGTCGCTTTCATCATGTCATCCTGTCGGACCCCGAGGACGACTTTTCCGGAAAGTCCTTCGATTACAGCCAGGCGTCGCTGCGCCGCCGATCCAAGCTGGGACATACGCTGATGGCCCAGGCGCTTGAGAGCATCATCGCTGAACCCCCGACATGAGAGGCCCATCATGATCCCACCCCGACTGCACGCCGCGCTTGATGCCGTGTCCGCGGCCCTGCTGGTCCTGGGGCCAGCGGCCATGAAACGAAACGCCGGCCTTCGGGCGCCGTTGACCGCCATCGGATTGGGGGTGGCCGCGTATTCGCTAGCGACATCCTATCGCGGTCGCTCGCCCGGGCGGCCGATCCGCATGGACCAGCACCGGTTATTGGATGCCGCGCAGGGTGCGGCCTGCCTTGCCTTGGCACGCGACGTGGACGACCAGACGGTGCGCACGATGCTGCGCGGCTATGGGGCGTTCTCGCTGGCGGTGGCGGCGGCGTCCTCGCCCCCCGGACCGACCGGCATTGCCGTCCCTGCGGAGGCTTGGACGATTGATCTTGGCGACGATCTGGCCTGTTTGCGCTGCGGCATCGTCAATGTCGCGTTCATCGGTGCTGCCGGTGCCGGCGACCGGGACTGGTATCTGGTCGATGCGGGCGTGCCGGGTTCGGCCGCGGCCATCCTGCAGGCGGCACGACGGCGCTATGGCGCATCCCGCCCCGCCGCGATCCTGCTGACGCATGGGCATTTCGATCATGTGGGCGCCTTGCATCATCTGGCAGAGACATGGGACGCGCCCATCTATGCCCACCCGGCCGAGCATCCCTTTCTGACCGGCCGCCAAGCCTATTCCCCTGCAGCCCCCGAGGTCGGCGGCGGTATGATGGTGGAACTGTCCTGGCTGTTCTCCCGGCATCCGATCGACGTGTCGCACCATCTTCGGGCCCTGCCGGAGGATGGCCGCATTCCGGGTCTGGAGGATTGGCGGTGGATCCATACGCCCGGCCACACGCCGGGTCATGTCTCGTTCTGGAACGCCGGCACGCGGGCCTTGCTGGCGGGCGATGCCGTCATCACCACGCGCCAGGAGTCTCTCCGGGGTGCCCTGATGCCGCAGGCCCACCTGCAGGGCCCCCCTGCCTATTTCACACCAGATTGGGCGGCGGCCGATCTGTCGGTCCGGCGGCTGGCGGACCTGGAGCCCCGGATCATGGTGACAGGTCATGGCCCGGCACTGCAGGGAGATGCGCTGTCAGAACGGCTGCATGCGCTGGCGACGACATTCCGTCAGCGTGCACTGCCGAACGACAGCCGCTATCTTCGCCAACCATCGTAAGATGGTGGAGTGCCGTTTGTTGATAGCAATGATCGCTGATTGGATTCTGGCCGAATGTACGGGCAGGCGCGAGTTTTTGATCCACAACAGATGTCGACGCGGAGCGGTACTCTTGGCGGCACGACGACGGCACGTCCGTGTCGCACCCTTGACCGGTAGGGATCACATGTCCGAAGATCCCTCCCAATGCCAGCGCGACCGAAGCTTAAGTGAAAGCCCCCGAAATTCGCTGTTGCCCAAGCAGGGTACCCCTGTAGCTCAAGCCGCCCTCCGTCACAGCAACCACAGCACGGCACCCGATCCCCAAATGCCGATCGACAGCAGCAGAATGAGGAATGCGATCCGGATTGCGGGTTGGGCCCGAGCCGCATGCACGGACAGTCTGCGCCGGGATGTGCGGTTGGCCCACCAAGCGAACAGAAGCATCATCTGTGCCGCGAGAAGAAACACCGTCGCCACGGCTTTCGGAACCCAGGTGGGCTGAAACGGGCCGAAGACAACCTGCATCCCGATCGCGACCGCAGCAGTCGCCAAACCAGTCCTGATCCAGCCAGAGAACGTGCGTTCCACCGCCAGAATGGTGCGATCTTCGGCAAGATCCGTGCGGTCTTCGGCGGGCTGGTCCTTGCTTGCCATGATATGCTGCTGTCGTTTTCGATGCTGTCGAAGAGCCGTTGAGGCCGTTTGCACTTGAGGAGGGAGCCATGGCCTTCCCGTCCTTCTGGGCGATGCCTTTGCAGTGGGCTGACTGGCCAGCGCCTGCCCTGCTCAGAAGAGAGCGTGTCTTGAAAGCACGTGTCGCCATCACGTCCGCCAGATGGCGCCTTTGGAACACTGCAACCTGGTATCCGGTGCCGCACTTCTTCTTCGGCAAAGACAACGCCGACGATCACGACAAGCTCGGGTCGGAACAGAGCTTCGCGAAAACGACAGCCCCGCTGATGCGAGGCTGCCAAAGATGCTTTAGACGCTTAGACTTTTGCCGACCCCGGCATACCTGTCGGAGAGCTGGCTGTCCGGGGGGCCGTGGAGGATTGGGAATGGCCGGATCCGGAGGATGCCTTGCCTTCTTCCGCGTCCGTCAACTCGTCCTGTGCGGCGGCCACGACGCTGGAGGCGGCTGATTTCGCCTCGTCCAAGCCCGCTGATACGGCGTTTCCAATGCGGCTCTTCTCCTCCGCATAGATCGCCTCCGCCTCGTCGAACAGCTGATCACGATAGTCGCCCATCAGCTCGCCCTCCTGTCGCGTGCCGGGCAACAGGGCACCCAAGGCCGCGCCGCCGATCAGTGCCAGCGCACCGAACAGCAAGGGCTCGTTGTCATGGCTGCGGGCGACCTGCCTGTTCGCCCGCGCCATCTGGCGGCTGGCCGCGTCGCTGGCATCCAGTGCCTTGCGGCGTGCCGTCTCGATCCGGCGACGGGCCTCTTCGCTCATCCCCTCGGTGCCCTCTCCAAGACGGTCGCGAAAATGGCGCGCGCGATTGCGCAATGCCGTCGAGCCGTCACTGACGCGGTCCCGCAGGTGGCCGGCGGTCTCTCTGGTTCTGTCCATCATGCTATGCTCCTTGTCGGATCCGGTGCTTTGGTCGAATGACGATCCGGTCGTCATCGGGCGACGGTCCGAACTCCAATCCGTGGTCGATGCCACGCCGCGCGGGGGCGGGGTGCCGTAAGCCCGCGTCGATGCCGTCTGGTCGTCGCGCCGTCCGGAAGATTGGCCAAGGCCATGGACCGGGTCATGCCCGCGACCGAAGATCATCCATGCCAGCCCGATACCGGTCAGGCCCAAGGCAACAGGGTTGGCACGGGCGGCTGCGCTGGCCGATTCCGCCCATTCCGCGCCGTTCCGACGAACGGAGCCTGTCAGGCGGCGCGACAGGCCGTCCAGGGACAGTTCGTCCTGCAGGTCGTTCAGCGTGCGGCGCAGCGCGTCACGGTCCTTCTCGATCTCGCGTTCGATATGATCCGGGTTGTCTGCATCATGCGTCATGATAGGACTCCTTGACCGTGTTCGCGTCGCGCTGGACGTTCTCGACCGTGCGCGTCGGCATCAGGTTCTCGGGTTTCAGGTCGGCCATGCCCTTGCGCAAAAGGCCATAGGCCAGGATCGCAAGCACAACCCCGACGATGACCGCGCTCCAGATCGGGCCAAGATCGGTTTCCGCCAAGGCGGCCACCAAGGCCGCCGTCAGCACGTTCAGCGTGACGATGCCGATGACGGCGGCAGCCACGATCATCCCCAGCCCGGCACCGGCATGGCTGAGATTCCGGCGCATCTCTGCCTTGGCAAGGGCGATTTCCTTGCGGACAAGATCCCCCGACAGCCGCAGTGCATCGGTGGCAAGCGTGGCAGGGTTCTGGGAGCGGACAGGATCAGTCATACGAACCTCCGATCGTGCGGCTGCCCGAGAGGCCAGGGTTGCCGGATGACGCTGCGCCGGTGCCGGTGCCAGACACAGGCTTGGCCCCCATGCCCGTGTGATGATCTGGGCTTGCAGCACCCGTTTGGGCGACCGCTGCGCGATCACCGGAGCTGGTCGGCCGGGTCGTGCCGGTCATGCCATACCTACCGGACCTGGTCATGTCCGACGAACTGGCGGACCCTGCCCGCAGAAAGCGGACCGCGGCAAAGCCTGCCAACGCCGACAGACCCAGAAAGGCGCCCGGCTGGCGACGCGCAAAGCGACGCACATCACCCAGCATCTGTCCGGGGTCCGTCGAATTCAGGCTCTCCGCCAGTCCGCTGACGCTGTCGGCGGCACGGTCGAACATCTGTGCGACAGTCGAATCCGGATCGATCTCGGATCTGGCCTTGCGCAGACCTTCGGCCACGCTCTCGGCACGGTGCGCAACGCCGGAACGCAGGTTTTGCTCGCGGCGCGCGACCTCGTCCTTGACCGTTTCGGCCAACCGCGACGCTTGTTCGGAGGCCTCGGCCCTGATGCTGCCCTGTTCGGACGTATCAGTCTCCCTGAGGTTCGGATCGTTGATGGTCATCTGAGATCTCCCTTGTCTGGCTGAAGACGAGCATCACAGCGACCCGCCGACAGGTTTATCGGGGCCCCAACCAAGCGACGGAGATGATGTTCCAGTAACGTTAATCAACTTGAAGATTTTTCACGCGGCAACAATGCCAAAATAGGGAAATTATCTTTTTACTACATTGTCTTGAATTTTTTAAGTTATTAGGCTGATTTTTTATTTCGCTGAAAGCGCCATGTCGAAACGGACCGTTCTACGATTATATGGTTTCGGTCTCTTGACCGTGGGAATAATGACTCGGATTATCTATTAAGGAGGGATAGACCTCTATACAAATCAACCGAAGATTGCAAAAAAGAGGCAGGCCGTCCATTCAGTGATATCGAAACACCCCGCAGCACACGTGATCATATCCGTATCAGATATGGCAGTGCACAGATTTCGACTGCCGCGCATATAGTACGCCATGTTTTCATCAGCATTTATTATGATCGCAGAACGCTGACCAACCGTTGCACCCCGCGACTTCGTCAGCAGTAGTCCTAATGTTTTGCCCTCATAGAGAACAGGCGGCATCACCTTTAAACGTCATCGGAAACCTCTCCTAGCTTACGACGCCCTTGCGAGCATCGGCAAACTTCACAGCCATAACAGGCCGCGGGAGAGGCACCAATCCTTTGATCCAGAGCCAACGCCACCGTTGAATTTGCTCTTAGTCTTCTCCGATATGACATAGCCGACAGAATCTACGCTATTTGTACCGATAATCGCTTGGAAAATCATACAGCAAAGCGGTCAGCATAGCGTCTACAATTAACACTGGAAGTGCAACCGCAATAGCAACTGCCTCCGTGAAACATGGCCTTGGAACCAAGGCCGTGAATCTGAAATTCGCGCCTTCATAAGCAAGGCAGAACAATAGAAAATTTCAAAGGGACAAGAAGTCGCGGCAACCCTTGATTAAATCAATTATTTATACGTTGAGAGGCGATAAACGCTATTTGCCTATTTCCGCAAACATTGCTGCGGCCGCCGGATGCAAGGGGGCGGCCAAGCCCGACTCCTGCATGTCGCGAACGGACAGCTTCTCCAGCACGGCCGCTGAGACCCCGATCGAGGGAAGGTTTGCGATGGTATTCTTGATGATTGCGGCAACGATGTCATCCGGCATGTCCGTGCGTGTCACCAGCGTCGCCAAGACTCCGATCGACAGGATCCTGCCCTTTTTTCCATAGACGCTGCGCGGAATGGACGAGTAGACATAATCGTCGTTCGCCTCGATGAACGCGCGCACTTCGGGTCCGGAAATGTTGACCAGCCGCGCATCGCACTCGTTGATGGCACGATCGACGACCGAACTGGGATGACCCAGGATCAGCACGGTCGCGTCGATCCTGCCGGCGCATAATTCATCCAGCCCGGTGCCGGTGGAGAGTTCAAGCAGCGCCCTGAAATCCGTCCGATCCAGACCCAGGGCCGTCAGCAGGCGCATGGCCGTCGCCTGCCTGCCCGATGCGGGCAGACCGATATCGACCCGCTTGCCGACAAGCCCCCCCAGGCTGAGGATATGGGCGTCGGGGCGCGACAGGACCGTCAGCGTTTCCGGATAGAGCGACATGACGCTGCGAAGGTCAGAGAAGGCCGGTTTACCCAAGAACGGGCCTTCGCCGGTCAGGGCCATGTTCTGCACGTCGGACTGCACGATGGCGAAATCAAGCTGGCGGTTCCGCAGTGCCTCCATGTTGTAGATCGAACCGGGGGTGGCTTCGGGGCTGCAGCGCAGTGCTGCCTCAGCCCGGTTTGTCTCCTGACACAGGGCGGTGGCGGCGGCGTAATAGCTTCCGTTAACGTCCCCGGAGCCGATGGTGTACAGCCGTGGATCCTGTGCCTGCGCCGCTGTCGACACGGACAGAAAGGCCACTGCCATCCAACGGAACATCGACGACCTCCGCACCTTGCTGTCGCCATTAGCGCATGACGGCGATTCATCGGCAAGCGCGTAAAATCTTCTCGCAGAAACGCGAAGTCGCAGTCACTATGGAAAGGGGGACTATGCGAGGGAAGCGATGCCGGATTTCCTGTACGACATTCCGCTGCGCGACCTTGCCCTCTATTTCTCGCTTGCCGCCGTCCTGTCGATCTTTGTCGGGATGCTCGTCCTCAAGCCGATCCTGCGCCTGCTAATCGGTTCCGGCCCCGACCTGAACGAGGCGATCACCCACGGCACGGCCGGCTTCAACCTGTTCTATGGGCTGCTGCTGGGCCTGCTGACCGTATCGGCCTATCAGAACAACGAGCGCGTGAACGAGGCGGTGCTGAACGAGGCGACGGTGCTGGGCGCGCTGTATTCCGACATCAACGGTTACCCGGAACCCGTGCGATCCGAGACCAAGGCGATGATGCGCGACTATGTCCTGTTCACTCTGTACAAGGACTGGCCCGCCCATGCGCAGGGCTCCTATCTGGATGGCGGTGGCAATCGCGTGAATGCGATGCGCCAGAAGCTGTCGGGGTTCGAGCCGACCTCGGCCGGGCAGGAAATCCTGCATGCGCAGATGCTGTCGGCGTTCCAGGAGTTCACCCGCGCCCGGCAGCTGCGCCTGAACGGTGTCTACACGGAAATTCCCAATGTCCTGTGGTATGCCGTCCTGGTGGGCGCGGCGATCAATATCCTGCTGATCGTCCTGCTGCGGATGCGCCCTGTGCGTCAGTTCGTGCTGGGCACCATCACGGCGTTCTTTCTGGGCGTCATCCTGTTCGTCATCGTCGCCCTTGACGATCCGCTGCGCGGCGAGGCGGCGATCCAGCCCGACCCGCTGGAGCGCCTGTGGCAAAGGGTCATGATCTGGGACGAGCCCTGAGGAGGCGACATGGCGCAGTTTTCCATCCGGGAGGTCGAGGGAATGCGGCAGGTTCGCATCGAGATCGACCAAGAGACCATCCGCGCCCGCCGCGGGGCCCTGTCGACCATGCGCGGCGACATCGCCCTGACACCGCGGCTGCCGGCACTGGCGGATGTCTTTCGGTCGATGTTCACCAGCGAAGCCCGGATCAGGCCTTATTACAAGGGCAGCGGGTCGATCGTGCTGCAGCCGTCCTTGTCTGGATATCACCTTCTGACGGTTCAGGACGGCGAGACATGGGTTCTGGAGCCCGGCGTCTATTGGGCATCCGAAGGCGGTGTTTCCCTGGGCATGCGCCGTGAACGCTTCTGGCCCAGCCTGTGGGCGGGTGATGGCGGCCTGGTCTGGAAGACGACGCTGCACAATGCGGGCCAGGTCGCGATCAACGCCCCCGGCCCTGTCGAGACGATCGAGGTTCAGGAGAGCGACTTGCGTGTTCAGGGTCGACTTGTGCTTGGCAGGACCGAGGGCCTGCGGTTTTCATCACGAAATCCGGCGTCATTTCCGCGCAACCTGATCTCCGGGCAGAAACGCCTGCGTGTTTTTCAGCGGCACCGGAAAGGTTCTGGTTTGCTGGACGCCTTACTGGAACGAACATCTGTATCGCAGAATGACCGGGGAAAGCATCGATGGAGCATTGTTGGAATGATGCGTTAATGCGCCCACGTCATGCGCATCGGTCGAGATGCAGTGCCCTGCAGTCTGCCGCAGTCCCGCATGCACGGTGACCAAACGATACGTAACCCTTTCACGGTCATTTCCGTGATTTGCACATTCTTAAGCGGCTTTTCCCCGCAATAACCGCGACCAGTATCGCTTTGTGGCGTCGCTGGCCTTCGGCAGTCGGCTGTTCAAACGAAATCCACCATGATGAAGGTCATCGACTGGGTCGATTAGTCGATCAAAAGATTGATGATCATGCGTGGCGCATATCTGAATGTCTTCTACCTGATTTCGTTTCCCTGGTTCCATGATGTGCCGCCCACCCGTTCATCGTGGAGCGCTGGGGGCTTAAATCCTGATCTCATCTCATTGCACCCACTGAGCCGCCCCCGTCGTTTCCGGAGGTGTGTCGCGACCACGGTGGCCAGGCTTGCAACGATCGTGATGGGCTAAACCAGCCAATCCCTGACGCCGTTTGATCAAATCAGAGCGGAGCAGGCCTGCCGTACGAAACCGGGCCTTTCAATGCCATAAAGAACGGCTGACCTCATTTGCCCGCTATTGACCGGACAAAAAATGGCGCGCGACTATTGTTTGTGCCGTAGTGATGGCAGTCATACACTAAACGCTTATTCCTGTGGCGAACCTGCAGCCGGCGGTTTCCCGTAATAAGACGATACCCACCTCGCTGCCAAGACCACGCGCACCAGACCTTCTATTCACGACCTGACCGGACCTTGAGAGCAGGGAGATGGGGATCCAAATACCATGATCCCTTTCTCTCTGATGTCCCTAGAACCGGGTGATGATCGTGGCGCCGACGGACTGAAACCTGTCCATGTTCACCAAGGCCGCGGGGGCTTCGGCAAGGCTGATCCGGTCCCCCACCAGCCGCGCGGGATCAAGCTTGCCACTGGCCACCATGTCCAGCATCGCGCCGTAGCGATGAGCCTGCATCCCATGCGAGCCCAGGATCTCGATCTCTTGACCGACGATCCTGGGCATGGGCACGGCCGGTGCCGCGTGATCGCCCAGCATCAGGCCCACTTGGATATGCTTGCCGCGCGGCCGCAGACAGAGAATGGAATTGGTCATCGTCACCGTATGCCCAAGCGCATCGATCGACACGTTCGCGCCACCCCGAGTGATCTCCCGGATCGCTTCGGGGACATTCTCCTGCCTGCCGTCGATCACGAAAGCCGCACCAAGCGCACGGGCCAGATCCAGCTTTGCCGGATCAAGGTCCACGCCGATGACGTTGGCCCCGGCCGCTGCGGCGATCATCACCGCGGACAGACCCACCCCGCCACATCCGTGAACGGCCACCCATTGCCGCGCACTGACCCGCCCCTGATCGACGACAGCACGAAAGGACGTGGCGAACCGGCAACCCAAGCTGGCAGCGGTGGCGAAATCCATGCCGTCCGGCAGGGCAACCAGGTTCAGGTCGGCTCTGTGGATGGCAATATATTCAGCAAACGAACCCCAATGGGTGAAGCCCGGCTGCTCCTGGTGCAGGCAGACCTGCTGATGTCCGGCATGGCACTCCGAGCAGCTGCCACAGCTGCAGATGAACGGGACGGTGACCTTGTCCCCCACTGCCCACTTGGTGACGTCCTTGCCGACGGCCACCACCACCCCTGCCAATTCGTGGCCCGGAACATGCGGAAGCTTGATGTCGGGATCATGCCCCTTCCAGCCGTGCCAATCGCTGCGGCAGACGCCCGTCGCCTCCACCTTGAGAACGACGCCATGCGCGGCTGGGGTCGGGTCCGGAAGGGTGACGAGCGTGGGCATTTCCCCGAACGTCTCAAACATCACGGCTTTCATGGGGTCAGCTCCTTCAGGTGGTGAACCATCGGCTGTCATCCTAGCCACATGGCGGGAAAGCGCTTTGCCAATCTTCTTATCATTTGCCATCATTGAGGCAGACTCTGCCCTTTTGATGTGCCAACCCACGGATACTCTGCTCCATGACCAAGATTGACGCCGTCAGTATGCAAATGCTTACGTTGCTTCAAGACGACGGCCGCATGACAAATGCCAAACTGGCCGAGACGCTGTCGATGAGCGAAACGCCATGCTGGCGGCGTCTGAAGCGGCTGGAGGAAAGCGGCATCATCGAGGGCTATCAGGCCCGGTTGAACCGCCGGAAGATCGGACTGGGCGTGATGGCATTCGTCCAACTGCGCTGTTCCGAACACGATGCGACAGCGACCGCTACGTTTCAGCGCATCATCGAAACCTCGCCCAATATCCTGTCCTGCCACAACACGACCGGCGCCGACGATTTTCTGCTCATCGCCGTCGCGCGAGATCTGGATGACTACAGCACCTTCGTCGAGACCACGCTTCGACGGCTTCCCGGCGTCACCAGCATCCGGTCGAACCTGTCGTTGCGAGAGATGAAATCCTCAAGCCGGCTACCAATCATGCGAAGCGACAGCTGACGCCTTCTCCAAGCGTGATGCGTCGAGCACCAAGGCGTATAGCCCCGAATGCTCCTTCAAGTCGGGCAGACGCTACATTACCGCAAAGGAAATTATGACCCACGGTTTTCCACTTTTAGGTAAGCTTGCGGCGATTCTTGGCCTTGCGGAAGGCCAGGCCGGCATCAGTCGCCCGGACATGCGAAAGCCCCGGCGTTTGGCCGGGGCTGGTGGTGAGTCTTTGACGGTGGTTGCGGGGACAGGATTTGAACCTGTGACCTTCAGGTTATGAGCCTGACGAGCTACCGGGCTGCTCTACCCCGCGCCAAGGTTGTCCTGATCGGGTTTGTATTATCGTATCAGAGAGATATTGCGTTTCTTACCAGGTCTGGCGGTGACCTACTCTCCCACGTCTTAAGACGCAGTACCATCGGCGCAGCGGCACTTAACGGCCGAGTTCGGGATGGGATCGGGTGTTTTGCTCGCGCTAGGGCCACCAGACCAGGAAAGAAACGCTCAGCGTCGGACCCTTTTGAGGGGTCTGATATTGTCCAAGGATGCTTTGGAGGAAGGAGGATAATCCTGCTTCTTCCGGATCAAATCAAGCCTATCGAGCCATTAGTACCGGTCAACTGAATGCATTGCTGCACTTACATCTCCGGCCTATCGACGTGGTGGTCTTCCACGGCTCTCAAGGGAGACCTTGTTTTGAGGGGGGCTTCACGCTTAGATGCCTTCAGCGTTTATCCTGTCCGTTCATAGCTACCCAGCACTGCCGTTGGCACGACAACTGGTCCACCAGTGGAACGTCCACCCCGGTCCTCTCGTACTAGGGGCAGCTCCTCTCAAGTCTCCAACACCCACGGCAGATAGGGACCGAACTGTCTCACGACGTTCTAAACCCAGCTCACGTACCTCTTTAAACGGCGAACAGCCGTACCCTTGGGACCTGCTCCAGCCCCAGGATGAGATGAGCCGACATCGAGGTGCCAAACGATGCCGTCGATATGGACTCTTGGGCATCATCAGCCTGTTATCCCCAGCGTACCTTTTATCCGTTGAGCGATGGCCCTTCCACTCGGGACCACCGGATCACTATGGCCGACTTTCGTCTCTGCTCGACTTGTCAGTCTTGCAGTCAGGCTGGCTTCTGCCATTGCACTCAACGACCGATTTCCGACCGGTCTGAGCCAACCTTCGCGCGCCTCCGTTACTGTTTGGGAGGCGACCGCCCCAGTCAAACTACCCACCACGCAGGGTCCCGGACCCGGATAACGGGCCGCGGTTAGACATCAAGAGTGCGAAGGGCGGTATCTCAAGGATGGCTCCACGAGGACTAGCGTCCCCGCTTCAAAGCCTACCGCCTATCCTGCACATCGCAATCCTGATGCCAGTGCGAAGTTGTAGTAAAGGTGCATGGGGTCTTTCCGTCTAACCGCGGGAAGTCTGCATCTTCACAGACAATTCAATTTCGCTGAGTCCACATTTGAGACAGCGGGGAAGTCGTTACGCCATTCGTGCAGGTCGGAACTTACCCGACAAGGAATTTCGCTACCTTAGGACCGTTATAGTTACGGCCGCCGTTTACCGGGGCTTCAATTCAAGGCTTGCACCTCTCCTTTTAACCTTCCGGCACCGGGCAGGCGTCAGACCCTATACGTCGTCTTACGACTTCGCAGAGCCCTGTGTTTTTAGTAAACAGTCGCCACCCCCTGGTTTGTGCCCCCGGCCTCTGCTTGCGCAAAAACCGGGCCTCCTTCTCGCGAACTTACGGAGGTATTTTGCCGAGTTCCTTAAATGTGGTTCTCTCAAGCGCCTTGGTATTCTCTACCAGTCCACCTGTGTCGGTTTAGGGTACGGTCTTGTGGAGGGCTATTTCCAGGGACCCCTAAGCAGCCCGATCAATCCGTTAAGATCGAACTACCCTCGGGATCCGTCACCATCTCCTGGCCCAGGAATATTAACCTGGTTCCCATCGACTACGCCTTTCGGCCTCGCCTTAGGGGCCGGCTTACCCTGCTCAGATTAGCTTTAAGCAGGAACCCTTGGACTTTCGGCGACAGGGTCTCTCACCCTGTTTGTCGCTACTCATGTCAACATTCTCACTTCTGATCACTCCACCGGTTGCCTCACGGCCCGGCTTCACAGTCAGAACATTGCCTCCGTTACCCATTGCTGGGCAAAAGAGGCAGCGTTCTATATCACAGAACGCTCCGCTACCACGCACTCTAAAGTGCATCCAAAGCTTCGGCTCGTGGCTTGAGCCCCGTTACATCTTCGCCGCAAGACCTCTTGATTAGACCAGTGAGCTGTTACGCTATCTTTAAAGGATGGCTGCTTCTAAGCCAACCTCCTGGTTGTTTTGGAAGTCTCACATGCTTTC